>JBDRKQ010000113.1:0-2473 GCA_043813895.1 Planctomycetota bacterium | reverse complement strand
CCCTTCATTCATGCGGGGGACGCACTCAGTTCCATGAACCAAGGCCAAGGCATCGCCGTAGCGGTCATCGATACCGGTGTCGATCGTGGCCATCCCGGTCTCCAGGGCAGCCTCCTCTCCGGATTTGGCTGGGTGGGCGGCTTCGTGCCCGACTCAGGGACGAATATCGATGGAAATCCGCACGGTACTATTGTATCGCTCGTTATCACTGACGAGAGCGGTGTGGCACCCGGTGCCCGGATAATGCTGATCACGGTCCTGGAAAAACCGCGTATTCGGGCACGCACGGCCGTTTGCTGGTGTATAATGCTACGGTGTTCTGGATCATGGCCCAACCAACTTCAGGAGGTCATGTCATGTCTCGTAGTTTGATTATAGCTGGATTGATTGTTGGATTTCTTGTCTTCCCACTGACGCTGCAGGGCGAGCCGCCGGAGGCGGGCGTTCTTGCGGAAGAGTGGGTGAAGAACAATCCGCCGGGGAAGACGACGACCTCGGAGAAGCCGCAGGTGAAGGACAACAAGTGCCCGAAGATTCCGCCGGAGGAGCGTGAGGAGTTGGGCTTGCCTGCGCCGACGTGGGGGGCGCAGCACGGCAAGGTCCAGCCGGCGGCGCAGAAGGCGCTGGAACAGCAGCGGAAGCTAATTGAGAGCAAGGACCCCATGATGGGATTCCAATTCGACCGGCCGTGCGGCTTTCAGGGCACCGCCTACGTGGACATCTACCTGCGCCACAAGGTCAAAGGCAAACCAGAATCGAAAGAGAACCAGGCAGCAGTCAAGAAGGCTCAGGATCGACTGCTGCGCAAGCTCACCGCCGGCGAGTTCAGTTTGTTCTTCGCTTTCAAGAACACTGCCGGCCTCGTGGGCTACGTCAATGACGCGGGTCTAACAAAGCTGATCAAGGACGAAGATGTCATTGCCGTTGGACTAGATGATCAGCCGCGGGCCGAATACCCGCCAAAGGCGATGCACAACCCCGGGGAGCCTCGCGAGCGGACCGGCAAGATTGAGCTCGGAGTGTACAAAGCGTTGGAGAAAAGTGGCGATGGGTACGTGTTTGTGCTTTTGAGTCCGATGCCGATCGATTGGCGCGAAGTAGGCATCGAGAAGGGTAATGCCTTGGTTAAGGAAAAGCAGGATCGCATACTTTCCAGTTTAGCAACGGGAGAATTCAGACTCACAAGCCGAGGTTCCAGCGGCGGCTTTTCTGGTTACGTGAATGCGCCAGGGCTGGCCAAGCTCAACAAGCACCCTGATGTGTCGATAGTCGGACTGGATGAGACTATTCGCACACCTAGCGCGAAACGCAGGTAAGCTAAGAGCAAGTACGCTGAAGGCTGCCACTGCCCGCGAAAAGATGCAAAGACGAATCACGATTCTCTACTCTTAGGAGGCTTACCTCATGCGTCGCAATATTGAGATCATCGGACTGACGCTCGGATTAGCCGCATGCGGACAGACCACCTACGCTACAGACACCAGCGTGCCGTTTATCTACGCGGATTCGGTCCACGACCAGGGAATAACCGGTCGGGGTGTCACGGTTGCTGTGATTGACGATGGTGTCATGTACTCTATCCTCGCATTGGATGATATCGCCTCAGGCGGCGTAAGTTTCGTGCCAGGAAATGAGCCGTTCAACGACGGCGGCGCGACCGCGGGCGGTACGCACGGAACGCTCGTGTCGGCAATCATCACTGACGAGACGGGAGTAGCGCCAGACGCCAAGATGCTGCCGATCGAGGTCCTTGAATAACCACGTTTTTCGGCACGCGGGGCCGTTCCTGCGGGTATAATGCTACGGTGTCGCGGATCATGGTCCAACCAACTTCAGGAGGTCATGTCATGTCTCGCAATGTGATGATTGCTGGATTGATCGTTGGATTTCTGGTCTTCCCGCAGGTGGGGCAAGCGCAGGCGCCATCGACGCAGCCTGGGCGGGATCGGCCTGGGGCGGCGCCGCCGGGTACGCATGGAGTGCCTGGGCTGCCGCCGGTCTTGCGCCCGGAGGAAATCGAGAAGCGGATCCCTGCGGAAGAGCGTGAAGCATTGGGACTGGACGAGCCGACTTGGCTGGCCCGGGGCAAAGTGCATCCCGACGTCCGGGCAATCCTTGAGACAGGAGAGATGCCGTGGCTGCGTTTCAGAGGGTACGTGGTGGAGCCAATCCACGGCACGGCCTACGTCGCCGTGTACCTGCGGCATGAGCAGCAGGGAGACCGGACATCCAAGGAGAACCAGGCTGCCATTAAGAAGCTCCAGTCGCGCGTGCTGTCCCGGCTGACGGCGGCGGAGTTCAGCACTTTCTATGCGTTCAAGAACAGGGCCGCGCTGCTGGGCTTTGTAAGCAAGGACGGTCTGACCAAACTCGAAAACGACGCGGACGTTATCGCCATCGGGCTGGACGACAAGCCGTTGCCGGAAGACGCCCCGAGAGCCCGGCGTAGGTCATGGGAGCACCAAGGCGGTGA
>JBDRKQ010000112.1:0-18823 GCA_043813895.1 Planctomycetota bacterium | reverse complement strand
TGACGCGCGCGGCTCTGATCACCGCCGCAGAGGATGCCATCTCATGCCTAAAATGCTCTAGCCTGCGAGCAAGCCGCAACTGAAGCTTGCCAGGAGCACTGAGGACGCGAGTGTAATCGATCCCAAGCTCCCTGCCGCGATTCGGGCTGAACTGCCACTCAAGAGAATCTGGACGGTCGCCTCTCAGGATGAGGAGGCGTGACCCGACCGAGGCGGCTGAACTCCCCACAGACACAAGCCGACCGGCCTCGGACTGGCGACCAGTCCTGGCATCCTGGTCCATGGGAAGGTCAGGGCAGCGTCATAGGAGCGTCATCGGAGGGTCATAGGAAGTCCAGGGTAAGCCTACCCGGCCGCAGGTCATGTCCTGCACCTATAGAGAATGACCCTGCAAGACAAGACATCAGCCACTTTTGCGGAAGATCGCCGCCGCTGCCGTGTACTGCCAATGGACCGGGTCCTTTGGGGCTCCGGCAGAACTGTGGGAGTACAAAGATGAAAACGATGCGAGCGACAATCAAGCAGATGTGGATCACCTGTGCCCTGATGGCGATGATGGCGGGACTCTTCCTGGCCACGACAGGTTGTCTCCCCGCTCCGGCAGAGAATCACGCGGGCTGTTCTCCCTGGTACCCCTGTGAGTGGGGCTGGTAGGAAGCCGCCCAGCCTCTCCGGTCATGTCGTGCAAGCTGTCACCCTATAGTGCCAGACAAGACATCAGCGGATCGGCCGACGCCGACCGATCCGCGTGAGCCCTCCGAGGAGCAGAGGCAGGCCAGCCAGCCCAATCTTCGCGGCCAATCGCTGAAGAAGTCACGGCCCCAAAGCGGTCAGGGGTCGATCCTGAGCCTACCGCTCTCAACGACGACTCTCGGTCGAGGCTAGTAGCCCCACACCCTCTTACCGTTTCGGTCGTACAGGGCAAGACCGGGCGAACCATCTGGGTCCACGCTCAACAAAGCGCGGTAGTTTCCGTTCTTGTCGCACATAGACAGGTTGGGCGAGCTGTCCTCCGTCACAGCCAACATGGCACTGTTTATCCCGTTCTCATCCGACAGCACCAAGAGGGGATCAGGCGTCACCGCCAACATTGCGCGGCTCTTCTCGTTTTTGTCCTTCATCAGCAGCCTGGGCGCAATACCTGAATGCAGGTCCAACTGAATGCCGGCTTGCCCGTCCTTGTCGGTCATCGTTAGGACAGGCGAACCATCGGGATTCAGAGCCAATACAGCACGGGTCACGTCGTTATTTTCGTACAGAGCCAGTCCTTTGACTTTCCCAGCCATCAACCCAACATTGGTCTTGCCGTTGTCGCACAGCATCAGACTGGACCCGCCTTCCGGCGATGCCCCCAACGCGACGTTAATCCTGTTGTTCCGGCCGAGCAGGAACAGGCTTGAAGTCCTATCCGGCTGCACACGCAACGCAGCGCTTTTCTTCCCGTTCTTGTCGGACAGGATCAGAGCACTCTCACCGGTGTCCGACATCACGCTTAACTCTGCACGGTTCATTCCGTTCTTGTCGAGCATGAGCAGGCTGGGAGAACCGTCCGGACACACCAGCAACGTAACGCAGCTTTGCTTGTTCCTATCTCCAAGTTGCAGAGCGGCTGTGCCATCCTGCTCCATCAACAATCCAACTCGGTTCTTTCCGTTCTTGTCGAACATACTCATGAAGGACACATCCTTGTCGCATTCGAGCCTGATACTCGGCTCGCCTTGGCCATTGACAACAGTGAGCTTTCTGGTCGCAAGCTCCTCGTGTATCTGCGGGCCAGACGTTCTCGATGTTTGGGCTGTTGCCTCTTGCGTGAAGCTGGCTCGGCTCACGCACAGCCAGACCAAGCAGAAAGCGATGATGGTCAGGATAATCTTGGTGTAACGGTCGATCTGCCGTCGGTTGGTGTCCATCAGATTGTCCTCTCGTTGCTGGATTGCATCGTTGCGCAAAGTGCGTCGGTATCACCGCCTCACGTCGTTGGTGCTCAGTCGCCGACCCAGTCACCAATCAGAGCGCCGATCGCCAGCATCCCAATCTTCTCTCCATGCCGGTTCCAGAACCGCGCCGCCTTGCGGTCCCATCCCTCGCTTTGGCGGATGCGCGTCTCACGGGAAATCTGCCGCATCAAGAGGGCGGATTCGGCAGGATAGGCGTCAGACACGAGAACAATGGCGTTCTGCAAACCGTCTAGTTCCTCACCACTCATGTTCTTCAGAGCATTCTGAATCTCGATGATCGACATGGCTGTTTCCTCCAAGGTCCAGGGTTCCTGAGTCTCCTCAAGTCGTTGAGCGGGAAGCGGGCCAGAACCGAACGGGGGTGTTCGGAGAATAATCTGGTCGCACGGGAATCCGGCGATGAACGCGACAGCCGGTTATCCGCTGTGGATCGCGACTCGCACACCGGTGGGGGGTATCCCGGACGACTACGAGTATGATGCCGGAATCCCCCAGGATCAGACCAAACCGTCAAGTGTGGGATCGGCGGTAGCCGGGCATGAACCGCGATGCTTGGATACTGCCGTGTTACCGGCTCTCTCCGGCCATCTTGTAGGCGTGAAAAGCCATCGCGAGGCCAGGCAGATTGGCAACGATCACGCTACCCAGAGCGACCTCCTCCGGGCCGCTGCCTGCGTTTGCGATGCAGGCGATGCCGGTCAAGATGCAGAACGGGATGAGTATCCATAGGCCCCACATCCGCCCGAGGTACACGTACCCGGCCCCCCAGAAGAAGAAGTTGAGAACGGCAGCCCCGGCCGGTGACCTTCTGAGCGCGGTCGCCTTTGGCGAGACTTGAATTGCAGCGGGCGCGCCGAACAGATCACCCGGAACGCCCACACCGACATCACAATGCGGGCACCTGGCGGTCGCTCCGATCATCTCCCGCGTGACTGACATCTCGCCGCCACACTTCCAACATCTCATCTGTTTCGTCATTTGAAAGCCTCGCATCGGGTCGGTCTTCCAGTTCCTGTCCACAAGCAATGGAGCGGGAACTCTGACCGGACCGAACGAAGGCTGCCTCGGAAATCTGTTTTGAGACGAGATTGGAGAAAGCGGGGGGCCGTCCCGAGCTGCTAGGGAGAGGCAGGTGCTGAGGTGGGGGCGGATGAGGGGCTCTCGGCTTGCTTGAGCATCTGCCGGAACTCGGCCGCTTGCTCGGGTCGTCCCCAGGCTTCGTACATGCGAGTGGTCCGCTCGATGGCTTCGACCCATCGTCTGTGCCGGAAGCCGGAATCCGCCTTGATCGCCGCATGGCTGCCGGTCAGCAGGGGTTCCGCCTCCTCAAATCGGCCTTGATCGGCCAGGCAGCCGCCAAGCAGGCTCTCGGCGTTGGCGATCATCCAGTGCCCCTCGGACAGGGTCTCCCGGCGAGTCTTGAGGCATTCGCGAAGAACCGGCTCCGCCTCCTCTGGCCGTCCCTCTGCACAAAGAGCCGCACCGAAAATGGCCTGTGCCCCCGCCATAGCCTTGCGATCTTTGAAGAGCCACTTTGCCTTGTGTATCTTGATGGCTTGTCGGCTGAGACGCTCCGCTTCACTGCAGTCGCCCTTCTCCCACAGAACTCCTGCCAAGCTCGTAAGTGTGGCCGCAACATCGGCGTGCTTCTTGCCGTGCAACTTCTGCCGCATGGCCAGCGCTTCACGGAAGGCCTCCTCCGCCCCGGTGATATCCCCCTTTTCGCCGAGCACTCTCCCCAGGTTGTGGAGCGTCGTCGCAACGGTCTCGTCTTCCTCTGAATAGACGTGCCGCAACGCAGACATGGCTTTTCGGCAAGAAACTTCCGCGTTGCCGTATTCGCCGTTTTGGCACAACGTTTCACAACGCACCGTCACAGTATGGGCCAGGCGTTTACACAAGATGGCAGATGCAAACAAGGGTGGAATCGGAATACTTTCAGGGTAATGATCGGGCAAAGCGACCACGCTATCACGCAAGAACTGCTCGGCACCGGCATAGTCCCCTATCGCGTACAGTGAGTTGGCCAAGCCTATCAAAGTGTATGCGGCAACAGCATTCTCATCATTGCTATGGACTCCTCGGAAGATTCGCAATGCGTCACGATAGAGCGGAATAGCTCTCTCATCATCGTGCATCGTCGAGTAGAGAAGTGCCAAGGAAAACAGAACCCGGCCCATACCCGGGCGATCATCACCCAACATACGGCGGCGAATCTCAAGCGACTTCGATAACAACTGCTCAGCGTTCTCGTAGTTACCCTGACTCATGTGGTAAATCGCCAGGTCCTCCATCGCCACTAGCGTGTCCGGGTTTTCTTCGCCAGACATGCGATTGCGAACATCCAAGACTTCTTGAGTTTCGGCCACCGCGTTTTGCTGCTTTAGCTGGCAAACCTTGACTAGCCCGCTCAGTGCGGACAGTGTCTCTGGATGCTCTACGCCGAGTGTGTCGCGGAGAACATCAACGGCCTCAAGGTACAGTGCCTCGGCCTCGTCATACCGTGCTTGTTTGCAGTACACCAGTGCTAGCTTGGCCATAGATATTAGTGTGTCTGGATGCGTCTTGCCCAACGCGCGGCGTCTGCAAGCAAGCACTCTTGTGTAGAGCTCTTCAGCTTCGGCATGTCGTTCTTGACAACAGTACAATCCCGCCAGGCAGCTCATTGAAGCTAGTGTGTCTGGATGTTCCTCCCCCAACGTCTTGCGGCGAAGCGCTAGTGATTCGGAAAGCAATGGCTCCGCATCGAGGTACCGCTTCTGATCAACATAGAGCAATCCCAGATTCCCCATCGACATTACCGTGTCTGGGTCTGTTTCGCCCAACGTACGCTTTCGCATATCGAGAACGTCAGCGAACAACTCCTCAGCCTCTGAGTAGCGTTCTTGCTCGGAGTATACGGCCGCCAGATTGTTCA
Organism: Planctomycetota bacterium; assembly: GCA_043813895.1. GTDB lineage: Bacteria > Planctomycetota > Phycisphaerae > UBA1845 > UTPLA1 > CAZTAR01. The sequence continues at coordinate 13,948 of JBDRKQ010000112.1, read as the reverse complement.
TTACGGACAAAGTGTCTGCATGGTCTGGACCCACCAAACTTCGGCGGACCTTGATTGTTCTGACGAGCAACCCCTCAGCTTCAGAAAGTTGCCCTTGATGCGAGTACAGCACGGCCAAGTTGTTCATCGCAACTAGAGTGTCATGGTACTCCTCACCTCGTAAAAAATGAAAAACATCCAATGCTATCTCCAGATGTGGCTCTGCTGCCGCGTACTGGCCCAGGGCCATGTATGTGCACCCAATCGTATGTCTGATCTGCGCCTCGATCTCCGGTTGGTCTGCAAACTCAGTCTCGATACGTGCGGCAGCAGTGTCCAGGATTATCCGCAGGAGCGTCTTGTCCAAGCTCCCTGCAATCTCTGGAGTAATGCTCGAAAAGATTGACTGCATGAAGGACGTAACCGCTTGAGCCTTGCTTAACGCCGCTAGGGCGACTTGTGCCTCCTCGGAGGCTTTGTGTTCAGCCGCCTCGGCGCGTTCGCGGGCCTCTGTAGCCTCAGTAAGGCGATCCGCCGCCTGTTGCTCGGCTGCAACGGCTGCGTCCCGTGCTGATTCGGCGTTGTCCCGTTCGCCCGCCAGCTTTACGGACATGACCGACATTACGATGGCCAGCGTGGAGAGGAACACGAGACAACTCGTGACGAGGGCCGTGACGGCCTTGTGTCGGCTCACGAGCTTGCGGAGTTGGTACGCCGCACTCGGCGGTCGGGCCAGGATGGGCTGGTCGGTGAGGAAGTGGCTGACATCCTGAGAGAGTGCCGCCGCACTTTGGTAGCGTCGAGACGGGTCCTTCTCCAGGGCCTTGAGCGCGATGGTCTCCAGGTCTCCCCGGAGTGCCCGGCGGATTGTGCTGGGACGACGCGGCGGTTCTTCGCAGATGGTCCGGACAGCCTCGTGGAGTGCCGCCCCGGTGACATCACAAGGAAGGCAATCCGTCAGCAACTCGTAGAGGAGCACACCGAGGGAGTACACGTCGCTGCGGAGGTCGATCTGATCCGGATCGCCGCGTGCCTGCTCCGGCGACATGTAGGGGAGTGTCCCTTGGATTCGGCCGAGGTCTGTCACGACGGTCGTGGCGTTCACGTCCGCGTCGGTGATCCTGGCCAGCCCGAAGTCGAGAATCTTGGGATTCCCGTGGCTGTCGATGAGGATGTTCCCTGGCTTCAGGTCCCGGTGAATGACGCCTCGCTGGTGGGCGTAGTTGACTGCATCGCAGACCTGTTGGAACAACTTCAGGCGTTCTCTTGTGCCGAGCTTCGCTTGCCGGACGTGGGCAATCAGCGGTGTTCCGCAGATCAGTTCCATGGCGAAGAAGTGCTGTCCGTCGTCGGTGTGTCCCGCACCGTAGATGGCGGCGATGCCGGGGTGCTCCAGGCGGGCCAGGGCCTGGACCTCTCGCTGGAACATCCTGATGTCGTGCTCGTCAACGAACGGCCCCCCGCGAATGACCTTCAACGCGACCAGACGCCGGGGGTCTCGCTGCTCCGCCTCGTACACGATGCCCATACCGCCGCGGCCGATTTCAGAGTTGACCTTGAAGTCGCCCAGTGATGTGCCAGGGGCGATGTCACCGCCGCCGGTGTCTGTCTGCATGATCGGCCCGAGGTGGTCTCGGAGTCCGCACAGGGCCTTCCACTGAGTGCGGAGTTCATCGGCCAGGGCGGGATTGGCTGCGGCAATCTCCTCGATGTCCACGGCCTCCCCGGCCAGTCGCCGCGAGACTGCCTCCGTGAGGATTGCGTCGATGCGTTCCTGGTTCGTAGTGTCCATCGGTCTGCCTTCGCCTCAAGAGTCGTCGCTCTTCACCATCCTGCCAAGTTGGACAATCGCACGGGACACGAGCATACGAACGGCATCAGGTTGTCGTCCCATCTTCTCTCCGGCCTCCGTCAGCGATAGCCCCTCGTATCGAACGAGGATGATCGCTTCCTTCTGGTCGGGCGTCAGGGTGTCGAGTGCCGCCTCAAGTCGAGTCAGGTCTTCCGCTCGAACTGCCGCACGGGATGGAGTACCGAAGGTGGCCAACTCTGCGATCGGGCCGAAGACCGAGTCCGTCGATGCACGACGCACGTCCAAAGGCGTCTCTCGGCTGGCGTCCCGCTTCTGTGCTGCGAAGTGGTCAGCATGGTCTCGGATGCGGTTCTCCACGAGCTTCACGAGCCAATGGAAGAGAGCACCACTACTAGCAAACTCACCGGCTTCGATCTGGCGGAGGCTCGCCAGAAGCGCGTCCTGGACCACGTCGCACGATTCCATCTTCGATCTCAAGCGGGGACCAAGCCGAAACCGAACGACGGTGTGCAGTTTTTCTCCGAACCGGGCGTACAGATCGTTCAACGCCTGTTGATCGCCGTCTTTCGCACGCTGGAGAAGACGGATGGTCTGGGTAAGCTCATCAGCAGAGGGCATGTTAGGGATTCCAGGTGCGTCGAGGGGCCGCGTTACAGCTCCACGTTTGTGGAGACAAGTTCGATCGTCGTCGTCATGACGCCAACGCCGCTGCGATGCGTAACGTCCATTCGCACTATGCCTACGCTGGGGTGGACCCATTCAGTCCCATCCGTGACTTCGCTGCCCGAGGCGTTGGTTGTGGTCGTGTTAGCCTCAAGACGGAATGCTTCAAACCGACCGAATGGCACGTCGACGACCTCAACAGCCGTAACGACATAGCTGGATGCCAGTGTGGACCCGTCGTCGAATCTGACAGGACCGGATGAGAACGCCAGTCCAACCTCAATCTTGCCACCTTCGGGGCAGCACAGGTAGCCGGCTTCGGGCGTTGTGACATAACGCATCGTGCCGTCTTCCCCCTCGGCCACGATGAGTGAGGCGAAGCCCTGTGCGTCATGCTTGTAGACGCTGGTGACTGTTCCCACGACAGGCTCGATGGGCATCCCATACTGGGTACGGTGTTGGCTCTGCACGGTCCATACCTCGGCGACGGCGTTGGACACATGGGAGTCCTCGTACGGCACAGTGAGGATGCTGACCGCTCCTTCGGCATGAACGCCGTTCGTCGCATTGTCCAGGACCATCGTGTACTCGAAGACGTTGCCGGCTATCACAGGGCCGAACGTGTTGCCGCCGAGCGGGATTGTCTCACGCGGAACTCCGCCGAAGCCAGCAGAACCGTCCCCCTGACACGTGCCGCCCAAACTGCTGCCAGCGATCAAGGCCAGGATCGCGATGCGTCTTCCGTTCATGGTGTGCTCCTCGTGTAGAGATGCTGGCGACACACCATCCGTGGCAGGACCTCCCTCTGGCCGTAATTGTACCGGTCGGACATCTTCCATACAAGCTGGCTCGCGATCTCCCAGCGGGCAGCGGCCGGTTCGCGGAGAGGTTATGCAATATGGCCGAGGCCTTTCCCCCCGGATTGGCGAGGCGGCTTGGGGCCGGAGGGGGTGGGCTCGTGAGAAGCCCTGGAAACCTACCGGAAACTCAGCGGAAAGACGGGTGACGCAGCCGCGGGCGACCGGCCGAGAAGGGAGAACAAGACGATGAGAACGGACAAGGCAAACCAGTTACGCAGTCAGATAGAGGCAAGTCTTGACAGGCTGGCCAACGCAATCGACGGGGTGAGGGCCTCCGAGATGTTCCAGCAGTTCCTCGCGGTCCAAGCTCGATTCCACGCGTATAGCTGGCGGAATACGCTGCTGATTGCGATGCAGCGGCCGGACGCAACGCGAGTAGCGGGCTATCGAACGTGGCAGAAACTCGGCAGACAAGTCCGCAAGGGAGAGTATGGCATCACAATCTGTGCCCCCTGTCCGTATCGCCGAGAGGCAGTCCAGGACAACGGCAACGCCGAGACTGTCGAGGGAATCTACTTTCGAGCCGTCCATGTATTCGACGTTGCTCAGACCGACGGAGAAGCCCTACCGACAATCGACCTGCCGACCGTCGATGTTGTCGCCGATGCATTGCTCAGCGATCTTGTCCGCGTCGCCGATTCCCGCGGGATTGCAGTCAGTTTCCAGGAGCTTTCCGGCTCGGCGTTCGGCGTTTCCAAGCGTGGCCGAATCGAGATTGACAACACGCATCCAACGGGGCAACAAGCGAAGACGCTATCGCACGAGCTTGCCCATGAGGCCCTGCACTGGACAGCGAAGGAATCGCTCACGGCCACTGTTGCTGAGCTTGAGGCGGAATCGGTCGCCTATGTGGTCTGCCTGCACTTTGGGCTTGACGTGGAAGTCCGAGCCAGCCGCTACATCGCGTTGTGGAACGGTGACGCCAAGGCCCTCAAGGCGAGCTTGCATCGGATCACCGCGACAGCACGGACGATCATCGACGATCTTGAATCGCTCCGAAGTGGGAAGGGGGTGGCCGCATGATGCTGCACGAGAAATACAGACCGACAACATGGGCGGACTTCGTAGGGCAGGACAAGGCCGTCAATCGAGTTCGCAGGATCGTGGACCGCGACGGATTCACGGGCGACGCATTCTGGATAGCTGGCCCATCGGGCACGGGCAAGACAAGCCTCGCGTGGATCGTGGCTCGCCAATTCTGCACGGACTTGAATATCACCGAGCTAGACGGTGAGGCTTGCACGGTCGATGCGGTACGCCGAGCATCCGACAACATGGGCTACACGGCGATGGGGGGAGGCTTCCGGGCTTGGATCGTCAACGAGGCTCAGGCCATGACACCGAAGGCTGTGCAAGCGTGGCTCACGGTCCTGGACAAGCTCCCATCCCGCGTGATTGTGGTGTTCACGACGACGGAGGACAGTGCGGACCTCTTCGGGCAGTACGACGGGCCGTTTCGGAGTCGCTGCAAGTCTATCCCGTTCACGAATCAAGGGCTGGCTCCAGCGTTCGCGAAACGGGCCAGGGAGATAGCCGACGCGGAAGGCATGAACGGAAAGCCCGAGGCTGCTTATCTGCGACTCGTTCAGCGTTGCCACAACAACATGCGGGCCGTGTTTCAGGAGATTGAATCGGGCGAGATGTTGGATTGAGCGGAAGGGGCCGCAGAATCTCCCTCAGTCCGCCCTGCATCGCCTCTGCGGGTCTCTATCGATGCGACACGGACTTACCCCCCGTCATCCGATCATCGCAGAGACTCTCAGGGGCGATTCGTCCAGGACCGGCATAACACCATCCGACTCTGCCTGATGGACTTAAAGGTAGAGGTAGCGTTGGCCGCGTAGCGTCGGGAGTCGAGTCGATCGACACACCCGTTTTCGCGATCGGAGTACAAGAATGGGTACAAGATCGAATCGCAGCGATCGTAAGTTGCAGTGGGGGAAGTGCTTTACGGAAACGCTCAGCGGTTTTGTAAACCGCAGGTCATCGGTTCGAGTCCGATCGGCGGCTGTCTTGCATCCTATCGCATCACGTCGCACCGGATTGCCGGCAGAATCGGAGCAAGCCCGGCGGGCAGCATGGTTGGATACGCCTGCGCCGTCGGCCGTGTTGTAGGCGGCGTGCCCTCACAGCGCCTTGCGTGCGGCGTGAGCCTGCGTAGCGCCGCCTCTCATAGTGAGCCTGGGTCTTTCGCGCCGATGACGAACAGGAAGATCGACCACGGCGCAAAGTACGCGACGTTCTGCTGCTCCGACGGGAATAGGCCCGACTGCACAAACTTCCAAAGCTGGTAGAGGATCCAGGGCGACGCCGGGACCAACCTCGACGACGCCGAGACCAACCCCGACGCCGGGCCCAACCTCGACGGCGCCGGGACCAACCTCGACGACGCCGGCCCCAACCCCGAACTTGAGCGGTGCTTTGAAGCACTCGATGAACGACCCGATCGGGCTGAGCTGGATCATGTGCGGCTGACCGATAATCCCCCGCGCATCCCGGCAATGGCAGGGACCGCATTGCAATAGCAGCCGCTCACCGAGCACCTTGCGCTCACCGAGCACCTGCTCGTGCCTGCCTCGCGCAATCCGGATTACGAATCTCGCATAAACTCGCCCCCTTCATGGGACGATACTCCATCTGTGTGCTTGTCTTCCGTTCCCCGGGGTGCTGCTATCTGACATGTTGCTGACTTCCAGCAGGTCCGGTCGAGTTGCCCCCGACCTGTTCAAGGTCGATCGGCTTACCCAGCCGCTGCGAGAAAACGATGACGACCGGTTCGAAGAAGTGTGCCGCCACGGAATCCACGAGCCTCAGGACTCAGATTCTCGGTCCCCTGGTGATGACGCTCGCCGGGCTGTTCTTGGCATTTGTGTACGGCGGGTACCGGTTGCAGTTGCGAGAGATCGAAAAGGATGTTGCGGCCCGCACGGCGGGGGCGAAGGACTTCTACCTTGAGCACCTGGAGGAAGACGCCGGTCGCATGGCGGCCGCCCTGGAAGTCCTGAAACGAGACTCGCGGCTTCGGGCGGCCTGGCTGGCTAGGGACAGGGCGGCGCTCCTGGCGATGGCGCGGCCGCTCTTCAAGACACTTCGCGCGCGGCACCGCGTCACGCACTTCTACTTCCACGATCTCGATCGCGTCTGTTTCCTGAGGGTTCACAAACCGGAGCAGTACGGTGACACCATCACTCGCTTCACCATGACGCAGGCGGCGAAAGCTTCAATGCCGGTCTCGGGCATCGACCTGGGATCCTTGGGAACGTTCACCTTGCGTGTCATTCACCCGTGGCGCATCGACGGAGAACTCGTCGGCTACCTCGAACTGGGCGAGGAGATCGAGCACATCACGCATAAACTCAAGGCAATCCTCGACGTCGACGTCGTGGTCCTCATCGAAAAAGAGTTTGTGTCGAAACAAAACTGGGAGGCCGGAATGCAAATGCTCGGCCGCCACAGTGACTGGAACCGGTTTGCCCATGCGGTCATCATCAATCAGACCCTGAATGAAATCCCGGCGGAGTTCGATTCGTTCCTGACCCACGAACGCCATCTGCGCGGCCGCCCGGCAAGCGAAATGGCCCTTGGCAACAGAACGCTACGTGTGGACCTCGCGCCGCTCACTGACGCCGGGCGACGCGAAATCGGGAACCTGGTGCTGTTGCACAACGTCACCGCCCAGAAAGCGAGCCTTCGGAGTTTCGTCGCGAGGCTGGGTGCGGTATCCGCGGCAGCAACCGCCGCACTCGTCGCGCTGTTCTATGTGATCCTGGGAACGGCCGAACGGAAACTTCACGCAGCACAACTCAAGGCGTCCGACGAAGCCCAAGGGCGCGAGAGTGAGCAAAAAGCCTACATAACAAGACTTCGGCGGGAACAGGCAGCGCTACGCCGTCGTGATGCCGTGCTCGAAGCCGCAAGTTTCGCAGCCGAACGCTTCCTCAGCGGATGCTCGTGGGAGGAAGACATCGAGCCGGTTCTGGCGAGGCTGGGGCAAGCGGCCGAAGCAAGCCGAGCGTACATCTTCGAGAACTCTACCGATGCCGACGGCGATCTATTGACCGGCCGACGCTATGAGTGGGTTTCGCCGAGTCTCACGCCGAAAACCGACAGTCCCGCCATTCAGCGACCACCCCTGCGCGCTTCGAGCTTTGCGCGATGGGCGAAAAGTCTAAGAGAAGGCCAAGTCATCTCCGGCAACGTGAAGGACTTTCCGGATTGTGAGCGGCCGGTCCTGGCAGCTCACAACATCGCATCCATTGTGGTCGTGCCGGTCTTCGTCGAAGGCGCGTGCTGGGGAATCATCGGTTTCGATGAGTGTGCCGGCGAGCGGGAATGGTCCACGCCCGAAATCGAAACTCTCAAGGCCGCCGCCGGCACGCTGGGTGCGGCGATCCGGCGACAACACGCCGAAAAAGCCCTGCGCAACGAACAGAGCCTGCTGCGCGGCATCATCGAAGGGACCAACGACGCCATCTTCGTCAAAGATCTGGAAGGACGCTACCTGCTGATGAACTCGGCGGATGCTCGGGGTTTCGCCCGCCCGAGCGAGGAAATCATCGGCCTGACGGATGCAGACCTGTTCTCACCTGACCTGGCCGAGCAAATCAAGAGAATAGACCGGCAGGTCATCGCCAACGCCGAAAGCCAGACCTACGAACAAAACTTCGAAACGGTCAATGGAAACGCTCGAACGTACTTGATATGCAAATGCCCCCGGCTGAGTGAAAACGGCAAGGTCATCGGTGTGATCGGCATCGCTCGTGACATCACCGATCGTAAACGGGCGGAAGAGAGGCTGCGGGAATCCGAGGAGCGGTTCCGCCAGGTGGCCGAAAGTTCCGCTGAATGGATCTGGGAAGTCAACGCGGAAGGACGCTACACCTATTGCAGTTCCGTCGTCAGAGACATGCTGGGCTACGAACCCGAAGAACTGATCGGAAAACCCTTCTGGGAACTGGCCGAACCGAAAACACGAAACGAACTTGCAGCCCGTGGCTGGGAAACAATGGCGCAGCGTCGGGCATTCCGGCACCAACTCAACACCGTCGTCCACAAGCAGGGAAAAGTGCTGACCATCGAAACAACCGGCGTTCCCATTCTCGATGACACGGGGAACCTCCTCGGATATCGCGGCGTTGACGTGGATGTCACCGATCGTAAACAGGCCGAAGAGGAGTTGCGAAAAAGTAACGTCAAAATGGTCAAAGCCCTGGGACGCGAAAAACGGGCCAAAATGGAGCTCGAAGCGGCGATGGAACAGCTCGAAGCCGCCACGCAGGACGCCAAGGCGGCGAGCCAGTCGAAGAGCGAGTTCCTGGCCAACATGAGCCATGAAATCCGCACCCCCATGACGGCCATCCTGGGGTTTGCGGACGTGATTCGCGAAGAACTCTCATGTTGCACAATGTGCCCGGTTGATGCGACGTGCAAGATCCGCGCGAGGAACCTGGACAACATCGAGAGGGTTTGCCGCAACGGCGAGCACCTGCTCCAGCTTATCAACGACATCCTGGACATCTCCAAGATCGAGGCGGGCAAGCTCGAAGTCGAGCGCATTCGCTACTCGCCGATCAAGGTGGTGGCGGATGTTCAATCGCTGATGCAGGTCCGTGCGGACGCCAAGAGTCTGCCATTCGACATCGAGTACATCGGGCCTGTGCCGGAGACCATCGAGAGCGACCCGACGCGCCTGAAGCAGATCCTCGTGAACCTCATCGGCAACGCGATCAAGTTCACGGAGAATGGCGCGGTCCGGCTGTTGATACGCTACGTGGGCTTGACACAAGCCGGCTCTGATACCACCGGCTTGACACAAGCCGGCTCTGCTACGCTCCAGTTCGACGTGATTGATACGGGCATCGGCATGACGCCCGAGCAGATGGGCAAGTTGTTCCAGGCCTTCACGCAGGCCGATGCCTCCATCACCCGCAAGTTCGGCGGCACCGGCCTGGGATTGATGATCAGCAAGCACTTGGCCGAGATGCTGGGCGGCGAAATCACCGTCGAGAGCAAGCCTGGCGAGGGCAGCCTGTTCCGCGTCACGGTCACGACCGGTCCGCTCGATGGCGTGAAGATGCTGAACGATCCGGCCACGGCCACTGTCGGGCAGCCCGCGACGGTCGCCGCGACGAAGCCAGACGCCGACAAGCTTGACTGCCGCATCCTTCTGGCCGAGGACGGGCTGGATAACCAGAGACTCATCTCTCACATATTGAAGAAGGCCGGCGCCGAGGTCACCATCGTGGAGAACGGGAAACTCGCGGTCGATACCGCGCTCGCTGCTTTGCGGAGAATACGTGAAGATGACCCAGGGCACCCGTTCGACATCATCCTGATGGACATTCAGATGCCGGTGATGGATGGCTACGAGGCGGCTGGCCTGCTTCGCCGGAAGGGTTGCACCTGCCCGATCATCGCCCTGACCGCTCACGCGATGGCTGGGGACCGGCAGAAGTGTATCGACGCGGGCTGCGACGACTACGCCACGAAGCCGATCGATCGAAAGAAGCTGATCGAGACGATCCGTCGGCACACTGACCATACTCAGGCTGCGATGTCGATCACGGGAAAAACCTGCGGACCCGTGACGGTGTCAGGGGCGGTGTAAGGGCAAGCAGATCAAGCCGCCGACCTCACCGATTCACCGAGCGCCGACGATCAGCTTCGGCTTGTTGGGGTGGATAGACGGACGAGCGGGGGGTTGGGCGGACGGCTATGTGTCTCCGTCGCTCGGTGCGCCAGGCCCAGGCTGTGGCGGCGGCGAGTGCGGCTGTGGCGGCGAGGTGGAAGCCGTACCAGTTCGCGTCGTTCCATCCCAGGCACGGCACGGTGGCGGCGAAGAACGCCAACGCTGCGGCGGCGAACGCGGGACCGAACGACCGTCGTCCGGCGGACGTTTGCACAAGCGCAGCCCGCCAAACGACCACATAGGCAGGCAGCGCCAGCGCGAGATAGTAGTCCCGCATCATCGGCGTGAGCCAGAACATCATCAGCAGCCAGAGCGAGACCTCTGCTGTCCAACCGGAGCCGCCCGGCGGAGTCATGCGGTAGCGCATCGTGAAGAGCATGAGGGCGCCAACGGCCGCGGCGAGCGTACACGCCCAGACGTACCAGACGGCATTCGCCGAGAGATCGGCCACGTGATATCTCGGCACGTCCGGGATCTTATCGCGACGGTGGGCCCAGACCGTGCCGGCGGTCGGCATCGGATCGAGCACGAGGTACTCGTTTGGCTGCAATGCGGCACTTGTCTCGGCGATCACATCCGGCGGCGGATCGCCGCTCAGGATCACCTGGTACTCCGCGTTTTCCGTCGAGCGGAGCCACCGGCCAAGCACGACCGCGTAGGAGCAGTTGTTGCCATGTCGGCGGACGCGTAGCAGCGGGTCCTCAATCATCCGCCGGGCGGAGTACCATTCGGCACGTCGTAGCCACTTGCTGTGCTCATCGATCGCGCCGCGAGGGCCGAAGAAGACGACAGAGGGTACGACATCGAGAAGGACGATCGCCAGGAGCAACCCGGCGACGGCACGCCATTGGCGGCGGATGAGCAGGTAAGGCAGGAACACAAACGGCGTGACTTTGATGCAGGCCGCGAGCCCGATGACGAAACCGCCGGCCCACTCGCGCCGCCGCATCAGCAGTGTCAGCCCGGCGACACAGAGCAGCAACACCCAGATCGTAAACTGATTGGCCTGCTGGACGTGCTGGAAGTGGCCGACCGTCAGCAGAACGGGCCAGACGAACGCCCCGACGTCCGGCATGTCCCCGCGATCAAACCAATGACGCAAGAGGAGAATCCACGAGGCGACGGCGGCGACGGCGTTGAGCAGGACAAAGGCCACAAGCCCCGCCGGTTGTGGCGACAGCGAGAACGGCCACAGCGCGAAGAACGTCGCCGGCAGATATCCGAACATCGCCGTGCCGGGCGCAATCTCGCCGCGTTCCCAGACGTAAACGGACTCGTGATAAAAGGACCGCCAGTCGGGGTCCGGCGGGACCTTCAGTCCCCGGTATAGGCCGCCGCCGATCCCGCTCAACAGCACGGCAATGACCAGCATCCAGGCAATGCGCCGAACGAGTCTCCGCCGGAAGAAACCCGCGTCAGGCTCCGCGTGCATCAGGTTGTCACGTTGAACGCGCGTAATCACTCTGGCCGCGATTGTACGGACGGCGGGGCCGGGCGACACTCCGGAATCCGGGCGGATGCGGCTTGGTCGCAAGAATCAACCGCGACGGGCCACCGCGATGAGGTTGTCCGCTGTGTGTGAAGTAGCCGTGACGATGTTCGCGAAGTCGGAGAATTCCGGCAGACGCCGCCCGGCCTCCTCGAGCGAACCCGGAGGTTGCTCACGCAGCATGGCCCACGGTTTCCGCCTGGCACGTCGGGAGAAGAAACGGTTAAGCCGCCAGCCGAGGAACCGGGGCAGCCGCCGCACGATCGCTTGAACTTCCGGACGGTCCGTCCACGACTCGTAGCGGTAGTGCGTGCAACTGCCGATGCGAATCTCCGAGAATCCGCACGCAGCCAGCAGCGCCTCCAGCGATTGGGCACTGAACAGGTTGATATGGTATCGGTTCAGTCCAAGCCAGCGGGCGCCGCCGAACCGTCGCCACCGGCCGCCATAGTTGGGCGTGTCCACACACACCACGCCGTCGGGCGCGAGCAGCCTCCGCACAGCCTGCAGGAAGCGACACGGATCGAGCACGTGCTCGATCACGTCGCCCAGGAGCACGACGTCGAACGGCGGCAGTGTGTCACCGAACTGTGATAAGTCACCGGCGCGGAAATCCAGGCCGAACCGACAAGCCGCCTGACTGATCGCCTCGGCGGACACATCGACACCTGTGACGCGCCAGCCCCGTCGACCGGCCAATGCGGCCAGGTGCCCGAGCGCGCACCCGACATCGAGCAGGCGTCTGCCCCGTTCGCCCTCCAGTCGCAAAAGATGCGCGGCGTACTGTTGCACGGCCCGAGCCCATCGCTGCGGGTCCTCCTCCGCGAAGACGTAGTAGTCAGCGCGGTAAAGAGCATCGAGTTCGCGAGGCGTGTACCGGGGAGACTGCTGGACCAGGCCGCAGTCCGGGCAGCGGACAAGATCGAACGGACGCTGTTCGGAATCCGCGCGAATCTCCGGCGGCGGCCGGTCGTGTTCGCGGCGGCACGCAACACAACGGAAGCGGGCTTCCTGTTGCTCCGTCCGCACGGCAATTGCTGTTGTGCCCGTCAGGCTGGACATCTCGACACCTCCAGTAGGTATCGACCGACACGGTGGTGGAAGTCCCCACTAACTCCCACGACGCAGCTTTGACCTCCTCCGCCAGGCAACCTAATGTACCGGCAAAAGCGGGAACCTCGTTGTTTGGAGATTATCCAAGTGTCTGCTTCTCATCTCAAGACCTTGAAGAGAATCGTTGATCTACCCACCGCGCCGTTCACAGAAGATCACGTTGCCGCATTCATCCGCGAGTTCGTCGCGGGCCGTCCGGAGTTGCGGCTCCGAGAGGACCGATTCGGCAACCTGCTCGTGAAGTACACGCCGAAACGTCGGGCCAAGGCCGTCCGTGGAAGCCGCCCAGTGCTTTTCTCCGCACACATGGACCATCCCGGTTTCATCGCGGGCAGGATGATCGGCCCGGGCCGACTCCACGCCGAGTGGCACGGGGGGGTTCAATCGCGGTATTTCCGGGGAGCCCGGGTTCGATTCCATGCCGACGGTCGGTGGATCCCCGGCACGATCGAGAAGGTCATCCGAGCGAAACCGGCGAAGGGTGAGAAGCGCCGGCCCGGCGACATCCCGCCCAAGGCGGTCGTTGTGAAGGTCGAGAAGCCGGTGCCGCGCGGCAGCCTGGGCATGTGGCACCTGCCGGATTCCGTCATCCAGGGCAATCGGATTCATGCCCGGGTGACGGACGATCTGACCGGGCTGGGGGCGATCATCTGTGCGTTCGACGAGATCCGCCGTCGAAACTGCAAGTGTGTCTGCTATGCGTTCTTTACGCGGGCCGAGGAAGTGGGTTTTGCGGGGGCGCTGGCGGCAGTGGACGCGAAAACTGTGCCGCAGAAGACGATCGTCGTCGCGGTGGAGAACAGCTCGGTCATTCCCGGCGTGGCATTGGGCAAGGGACCTGTGCTGCGCGTCGGTGACCGGTTGTCCGTCTTCACGCCCGCAGCGACCGCATATTGCCAGGCGGTCGCCGATGAGCTCGCCAAGAAGGACAAGACGTTCCGCTACCAACGCAAGCTCATGGACGGCGGCGCCTGCGAGTCAACGGCGTACTGCCACTACGGCCACGAGGCGACGGGCATTTGTCTGCCGCTGCTCAACTACCACAACATGGACCGAAAGAAGGGCCGAATCGCTCCGGAGATCAACGACGTTCGCGACTTTCTGAACCTCGTCAAGTGGTTTGTCGCCTTGGCGGAGAGCCCCGCGAAGATGAAGTTCGGCACATCACGTCCCGAGTTGGGGAAGAAACTAGACGGGCTCCTCCGGAAGCACCGGTCGAGGTTGGTGGGCTGCAGTTGAAGGGGCTGAGGGATGGAGGGATCGTGATCTGGGGCGGGCAGTAGCGTCGGCCCCCTGTGGCCGACGCAGGCAGGGGGAGACTTCCCCGTGCTCTTACGTCGGCC
>JBDRKQ010000111.1:0-9772 GCA_043813895.1 Planctomycetota bacterium | reverse complement strand
CTACCCCGACGAGTGCGACCTTGCGCTGCCACCACCGTTCGGCAGTCTCGACTGCAATGATAATGACATCCCGGACGAGTGCGACCTGGCCGATTGCGAAGGCGAGGCGTGGTGCGACGACTGCAACGAGAACGGCTTCCTAGACGTGTGCGACATCGCCGCCGAGATCAGCGAAGACGAGAACGAGAACGGCATCCCGGATGAATGCGAAGGCGAAGGCCTGCTCGGCGGTGGTGGCGGAGGTGGCAACAGCCCAACGGGTAGCCCCGAGGGATCGGCGGCACCAGTGCCGCTTGGACAGGTTGACCCCGAAGCCGCATGGCTGGCGTTCATTGAGTGGTCCTGGGAACAAGACTGGGGCCCTGACTCAAGCGTGAGCGGCGCAGCACAGTTCCAGATGATGGTGGACAAGCTGCAAGAGCTCGGGCTGCCCGTGGAACGGCCGTGGTAGCGATCGCTACTCGCCGGCGTTGATCGGCTCTGCGTCGGCGGGCCTTGAGGCAGGCTCGGTTGGTCCGGCGTCTTCAGCGTTGCCGACAGTTGCTTGCGTGGTTGGTCGCGGCAAGGATGCCGCCGTGAGAGGGCGGCCGGATTGGTCCGGCCTCACCCGTCTTGTTTCTCTTGCGTGGCGCGTCGGCACGAAGGGCCGGCTGCTACTCCATGCCCTTGCGGGTGCTTTTCTTTCGGCGTTTCTTGGTGAAGGGAATTCGCAGGCTGTAGGCGCCCATCTCCAACTCGCTCTCGACGGGGTATCCGCAGCGGTGGAAGATCCGCAACATGCCGCCGTTGTCTTGGAGGACATCGGCGGTAAACCCGGCGATACCGCGGGCCAGAGCGGCATCCACAAGCGTGTTCATCAGCACGGTTCCGATGCCCTTGCCCTGCCAGTCGTCCTGCACGAGGAAAGCGGCGTCCGCGAAGTTGGTTCGCGGTTCCTTGCTGTAGTGCGCAATGCCGATCATCTCCGCATCCTCGCCGGAGTTTGTCAGGACGACGAGCGTCATGTCGGCGTCGTAGTCGACGCGCAAGAACTCCTGAAGCTTTTCGTGCGGCATCGCCTTAATCATGTGGAAGAAGCGATAGTGAATCGACTCGTCGGACAGCTTGTAAAACAGGTTCCGGAGCAAGGGCTCGTCCGTCAGCTTCAACGGGCGCATGAACACCTTCGTAGCGCGTTTCGCCGCGCCCGTGCCGCCTTTCTTGAGCTCAATCCACTGCTCCAATTCGTCGGGATACACCGGCGTTGAGACAGGCAACTCAATCTGGTCGGCATAAACGAGCCGCCTGGCCTTCGCCTCGGACAACAGCCACGGACGGAACTTCGGATCGGCGATCTGGATCAGCGCGAGCGAACGTTCGCGGATGCTCTTGCCGTGAAGAAACGCCGCGCCGTACTCGCTCACGACGTAGTGGACATCCCCGCGGCTGGTCACGACGCCGGCCCCCGGCTTGAGCACGGGCACAATGCGCGAGACGGTGCCATTCGCCGCCGTGGAAGGCAACGCGATGATCGGCTTGCCGCCTTTTGACCGCGCAGCCCCGCGTGTGAAGTCCACCTGTCCACCGATGCCGCTGTAGAACATGGTGCCCAACGAGTCCGCGCAAATCTGGCCGGTCAGGTCCACCTCGATTGCCGAATTGATCGAAATCATCTTATCGTTCGCGGCGACGATGAACGGATCGTTCGTGTACTCGGTCGGATGAAACTCGACCTGGGGGTTGTTGTGGATGAAATCGTACAGTTTACGGGAACCCATCACGAAGCTGACGATGATCTTGCCTCGGTGAAGCGTTTTCTCGGAGTTCGTGATGATGCCCTTCTCCACGAGCGGGATGATCCCGTCGCTGAACATCTCGGTGTGGATGCCGAGGTTCTTGAAATCGGAAAGGTAGTGCAGCACCGCGTCCGGAATCGTGCCAATACCGAGTTGAAGCGTCGCGCCGTCCTCGACGAGGTTGGCGATGTGCCTGGCAATCCGCTTGGCCAAATCATCTGGCTCGCCTTGCACCGCCTCGAGGACGGGGCGGTCGCTCGGCACCAAGACGTCGATGTCGCGAACGTGGATGAAGCAGTCGCCCAGCACACGGGGCATCTGCTCGTTCACTTCCGCGATGACCATCTTGGCCGATTCGGCTGCGGCCTTGACGATGTCGACGGAAACACCATAGCTGCAGTATCCGTGCTCGTCAGGCGGGCAGACGGCGATCATCGCAACATCGATCACGGTGCGGCCCGAGCGAAAGAGCCGAGGAATCTCAGAGAGAAAAATCGGCGTATAATCGGCACGGCCTTGCGCGACGGCCTCCCGAACGTTGGGTCCGATAAAGTAGGCGTTGTGCCTGAACCGATCACCGAACCGAGGCTCTGCGTAGGTTGCCACGCCCAGCGTGAGAATATGCACAATTTCCGTGTCCGCGATGTCTTCCCGTGCGGAAAGTGCCTCCACGAGTGTTTGCGGCTCGCCGGCTCCGGACCCGACAAACACGCGCTGACCGTGCCGTACTACCTTCACGGCAGCGTCCGGCGTGACGATCTTGTCCGAAAATCGCTCCTGCCAAGATGGCGTTTCCTTAGCACTCATCGCAACTCCTGGTACTGAAAAACCGCCTGACATCTCTTTGGTGGGCGAGCCGAAGAAGAAGCGGCCATAACTGGCGGCCTGCCGGCTCGGCCCGTGTGCGGCGCGCGAGTCTTCGCCATGGAATTACAATAGCAATCGCCATGCCGCAGTTTCAGACTGTCGAGCCGGCAACTCGGCATATCCGGGCATCGCTAGTCCGCTTGGACAGAAAGCTGATCCGTCACGATTCGCCTGAACACGTCTCCTCGCTCTTCGTAATTCTCGAACCAGTCGAAGCTGGCGCAGCCTGGACTGAGCAGCACGACATCGCCCGGCTCAGCGAGATCGCGAGCCTTGTTGACGGCTTCACTGAATCCGTCAGCCATCTGCACGGCCGGTTTGTTCGCCCCGCCGCGCGCCCGGTCGATCGCAAGCTCGAGTTGCCTTTGTGTCGCCCCCATGCAGACCACCGCCTTGGCCCGATCGACCAGGAGTCGTCCCAACTCGTCGAAGGAAGTCCCCTTATCCGACCCGCCGACCAGGATCACGATGGGATCGTCAAACGCCAGCAACGAAGTCATCGCCGCCTCGGGCGTCGTGGCCTTGGAGTCGTTGTAGTAGCGAACGCCCGCGCGCTCGCAAACAAACTCCAACCTGTGCGGCAAACCGCCGAACTTCGACAGCACTTCCGCGACAAGGTCGTCCGGCACGCCGAGAATCCTCGCCGCCGCCCACGCGGCCGCCGCATTCTCGACGTTGTGCAGGCCGGGCACCGAGAGGGTGACGGAGACTTCCTGGAGCCGACGTCCCGCCTCGCCCGGCCGTTCCCAGCGGATTCGGCGTGACTGCGCGTCCACGCCGAAACGCCACATGCGAAGGCGACCTCGCCAGTCCCCCTGCAGCAACTCGATGCCGCTCTCGAAAGGCACGATCAGCCAATCCTCTTCGCCTTGATACTTGAAGATGTTCGCCTTGGCCGCCGCGTACGCCGCCATCGTGCCGTGCCGATCCAGGTGGTTCTCGCGGATGTTCGTCACAATCGCGATGTACGGGCTCTTGCCGATGTCGGCCGCGTCCTCCAACTGAAAACTCGACAACTCGAGGACGACGATGTCATCCGGGCCGATCTCGCACAGGTCGTCCAACAACGACTTGCCGATGTTGCCACCCACCCAGATCCGGCCGTGCGCCCACTGCTTCGTTCGCACCGCGGCGTCAAGTATGTCGCCGATCATCGCGGTCGTCGTGCTCTTGCCGACCGTGCCGGTAATGCCGACGATCCTGCCCTGGCATCGTTCCAGGAAGAGGTTCATCTCGCTTGACCAGGGAATCCCCTGCTTCACCGCTGCGGCGAAGTACGGGGACTTGGACCGATCGACGGCAGGATTCACCACCAGCAGGTCGCAAGCGTTCAGGTCGCGCTCGTCATGCCCACCCAGGTGGAATGTGATATCCAACCCGTCCAGCGCCCGCACACTCGCATCAAGCGCCGCCGCGTCCGCGGTGTCGGTCACGACGACCCGCGCGCCCTGCTCGCACAGCCACCGTGTCACGCCGACGCCCCCGCCGAACCTGCCCAGGCCCATCACAACGACACGCTTGCCGGCAAATTCGGATTCCATAGCCTGATCCCGCGTTATTACCAATGTTGAGACTCTTCTCCACTTGCATAGAGCCCTGTGGCACGGGCGTCCCGCCTGTGATCCCACCGGCTTTGGCACCGGCGCCACGATTCGGTTTTTGCTCCCGGTGAATCGAACCTCAACAACGAGCAGCCACGCCGGCGGCGATATCGCCTCGCACGTATGACGTGTCAAAGGAAATCTTTTTCACCGCCTCGTACGCGCACTGTCGGGCTGCCTCGACTGAGTCGCCCAGGGCCGTCACGCCGAGGACCCGGCCGCCGGAAGTCACCACTTCCCCCTCGCTGAGCGCGGTGCCCGCGTGGAACACCGCGATGTCCTCCCTGCCGGACGCCGCCGCGAGCCCTGAAATCACCTTGCCCTTCTCGTAAGCATTCGGGTATCCGCCTGACGCCATGACGACGCAGACCGCCGCGCGCGGATTCCAGTCCAGGCTGATCTCGCTCAACCGACCCTCGACCGTTGCCTCTAACGCGTCGACCAGATCGCTCTTCAGGCGCATCAGCACTGGCTGTGTCTCGGGATCGCCGAACCGGCAGTTGAACTCCAGGACCTTCGGTCCGCCGGCCGTCATGATCAGCCCGGCGTACAACGCGCCGCGATACGTAACGCCCTCCCGGCGCAGCGCGTCGACGATGGGGACGAGCACATCCTTCTCGACGATCGCCAAATCCGGCTCACTCAAAACGTGGGAAGGGCTGTATGAACCCATCCCGCCTGTGTTCGGCCCGGTATCGCCCTCGCCCACGCGCTTGTAGTCCGTGGCGGACTCCAGAACATAAATCGTCTGACCGTCCACGAGGGCCAAAATGCTGACCTCGGGTCCGGTCAAGAGCTCCTCGATCACCACGCGCTCCCCGGCAACGCCGAGCTTGCGCTTGACCATCAGGTTCTCCAGTGTCAGGAGTGCGGCACTCGGATCGGGATGTACGAATACGCCCTTGCCGGCGGCCAGCCCCGAAGCCTTGACGACGACGCCCTCGTCACGCGTGACCACATACTCTCTGGCCATGTCATAACCGCGTTGAAACGCCGTGAACGTCGCCTCGTCCTCACCGTGACTCGGCTGCCCTGCCTGAACAATCTCCTGCTTTGTCGGCCCGAAGATCCTGGCCTCCGCAGTTGGCACGCCCGCCCCGCGCATCAACTGCTTCGCATAAGACTTGTCTCCCTCGAGGCGCGCCGCGGCCGCGCACGGCCCGAAGACCCGCAAGCCCGCGTCCTCGAACCTGTCCGCGATCCCCGCGCACAGCGGATCCTCCGGACCCACCACCGTCAACTCAATCGCTTCTCGTTTTGCGAACGCCAGAAGGCCGTCGATGTCGGCGGCGGGAATGGGAACGTTCTCAGCAAGTTCCGCCGTTCCCGCGTTGCCTGGCGCGCAATACACCTTCACGCCCCTCGGCGATGACGCCAGTTTCCAGCACAGTGCGTGCTCTCGCCCGCCGCTGCCTACTACGAGTATCTTCATAAGCCTTTCGAACCTTGCTCTCTGCGGCCATCCGCCGAGGTGACAACTCGCTCGTGGGTCCGGGCGACCCAAGCAAGTCCACGGTCGAGACCGATTCTACGCTGCGGACTGCCGTCTGAAAACAGGCGCAGGGCCGCAGCCAAAGGGACCAAGGGATCGGGGGATCGACGGCGACAATTGTTAACCTACGCGGCTTGCTGATCAGCGAAGGGGCACTTGACATCGCCCGCCAAGATTGTGAAGGACCCCAGGCATCCCGCCCGTGATCTTCTTGATACGACTGACGTGACGCGGGTACTACTCTGGGTGCCAGCGTAACACGTTTCTTGGGAATCTGTGGGGGTCTTTGGCATCAGCAGTGCCGGCGAGGCCTTCGGCCACAATCGAATCGTGGCACAGGCGTCCCGCCTGTGGCCCTGCCGGCTTTGATGGCGGTGTCACAGGGATGTTTCGTGTTCTGAGAAGGTCTCTTCTTCGGGCCGGCCGGCGTCTGAATTCGATCGCCGTCAACACATCAGTGGCCGCCACGACTCCCCGGCCCCTCAAGCCCTGCACGACCCTCCCACCCGTTGCAGCGGAGAAGAAACGCCCTTACAGTGGGTCGCTCACGCCCGTCGTTCGAGACCCGACGGCCGGCGAGCCCGCGGGTGTAGCTCAATGGTAGAGCACCAGCCTTCCAAGCTGGACGTTGCGAGTTCGAGTCTCGTCGCCCGCTGTTTGACAACTCCCGCCTCTGATGTCTTACCCTTGTCACACGCGACACTTGCGGCGCGCTGTCCAGCTCCGCCCGCCCCGACTTGAGGTGCCAGTTTGTGACTTCAAGTATGAGGTACAAGTTTGGCTCCTCAAGTCTGCAGACTCCTCCGCCGTAAGTTGAAACATGAAGTCCGGCTGGAACCTGTCAGCATTCCGCTTCATCGCGCGCACAAGCGATTTGGTCTCCACGCGATACAGTGCCGCTATGTCCGAGTCGAGCATCGCCTTCTCGCTGCGAATCAGGAGGGTGGCGCGTTCGATTCGCTCTGCTGGGATGATTGATCCCTTCACAGCCACGGTTCCGCGGGCTTGATACGGCTTGGATCGTGTGGCTGCGTGTGTGCCCGCCGCTCGGGAGAAGCGCGTTCGAGCTTGTTCCCGCAGCGGACAGTTGGTACGATATAGGACATCGCTTGACGGCGGTGGAGGAAGCGCCCCTTTCGTCGGAGAGTTCAGCAACAGGGAAGAGAAGGACGCCCGGAAACTGGGCGTGCGTGTGGGCCAAGCGCCGTTGGACGAACAAGGTCAAGGTCGCCCCAGGCGATTTGGATTTTAACCGCCGGAGGACACGAAGATGCGCAAGTACCTGACAATTGCAGCGGTAGCGGAAGTGGTAGTGGTATTCGGCTGCGTCTCCGGTACGCAGGCCCAGGTTTCGCCGGGGGACATGAACTGCGACGGACAGGAGAATGGCCTTGATATCCCTCTGTTCGTCGATTGCGTGCTCAACGGCAACTGCGACCACTGTGGTGTGGTGATCGAAACTGTCACCGTCGGCAACCCGGGCAACGCAGGCGAGTGGTCTGGTGAGAGCTACGGCGGCTACGGCCCGGACCGGATCTGCGGCGCGGTGGGCTACACGTACAACATCGGTAAGTACGAGGTGACGGCCGGTCAGTACGCTGAGTTCCTCAACGCCGTGGCTGCCACGGATACTTACGGGCTGTACAACCCGAGCATGGACAGCGATGCGTGGGGCTGCCAGATCACCCGGAACGGGAGTGACGGCAACTACACCTACGATTTCAGCGGGCGCCCCAGTGGGACGGAGGCCGACTGGGCTGACCGCCCGGTGAACTTCGTCTCGTGGGGCGACGCGGCCCGGTTTGCCAACTGGCTACACAATGGCCAGCCGACGGGTGCGCAGGACCTGACCACGACGGAAGACGGGTCTTACTACCTCGACGGGGCGATGAGCGAGGCCGAGCTGTTGGCGATTACGCGTGAGCCGGACGCCACCCGGGTGATTCCGTCGGAGGACGAGTGGTACAAGGCGGCGTATCACAAGAACGACGGCGTGACGGGGAACTACTTCGACTACCCGACGAGCAGCGACAGCGTGCCGGGCTATGTCAACGACAGCGGTAACTTGAGTGGGACGGGCACGACGTTCACGGAAGGTGGGACCGACCCCGGCAACTACGCGACTTTTGACGGAGATGGCGGCATAGACGGGATCGGCAGCCCGTACTATCGCACGGAGGTCGGCGAATGGGAGGCTTCTGCCAGCACGTATGGCACGTTCGACCAGGGCGGCAACGTGTGGGAGTGGAACGAGGCTGTCAGCGGTTCGTATCGCGGGCTGCGTGGCGCTTCGTTCCACAATCCCGGCTACAGCCTGCACGCGGCGTATCGCAACTACTACTACCCGTTGGGCGAGATCAGCTCCCTCGGGTTCCGTGTCGCCGACGTCTCCGGTACGCAGGCCCAGGTTTCGCCAGGGGACATGAACTGCGACGGAACGGTGGACGGCCTGGACATCCCTCTATTCGTTGATTGCGTCGTTAACGGCAACTGCGATCACTGCGGTGTGGTGATCGAGACTGTCACCGTCGGCAACCCGGGCAACGCAGGCGAGTGGTCTGGTGAGAGCTACGGCGGATACGGTCCGGACCGCATCTGCGGGGCGGTGGACTACGTGTACAACATCGGCAAATTCGAGGTGACGGCTGGTCAGTACACCAAGTTCCTCAACGCCGTGGCGGCGACGGATACCTACGGGCTGTACAACGAGAACATGGACGGCCGTTTCTACGGTTGCCAGATCACGCAGAACGGCACCAGCGGGAGCTACACCTACGACTTCAGCGGGTGCCCCAGTGGAACGGAGGCCGACTGGGCGGACCGCCCTGTGAACTACGTCTCGTGGGGCGACGCGGCCCGGTTTGCCAACTGGCTACACAATGGCCAGCCGACGGGTGCGCAGGACCTGACCACGACGGAAGACGGGTCTTACTACCTCGACGGGGCGATAACCAGTCCCGAGCTAATGGCCATTACACGCGAGGCGGACGCGACCTGGGTAATTCCGTCGGAGGACGAGTGGTACAAGGCGGCGTATCACAAGAACGACGGCGTGACGGGGAACTACTTCGACTACCCGACGAGCAGCGACAGTGTGCCGGGCTACGTCAACAACAGCGGCAATCTCAGCGGAACGGGCGATGTCTTCACGGAAGGCGGAACGGACCCCGGCAACTACGCGACGTATGACGGTGATGGCGACCCGGACGGGATCGGTAGCCCGTACTACCGCACGGCAGTTGGCGAATGGGAGAACTCCGACAGCCCCTACGGCACGTTCGATCAAGGCGGGAACGTGTGGGAGTGGAACGAGGCTGTCATCGGTTATTATCGCGGGGTGCGTGGCGGTTCCTTCATCGGCGACGGCAACAACCTGCACGCGGCGATTCGCGCCGATGACTACCCACCGAACGAAAAGTACTTCGGGGGGTTCCGTGTCGCCGAAGTTCCCTGAGCACGCTTGGGTAGCGCTGTTGGGCTTCGGAGGCGTACTGGTTTTCGGTAGGAGAAGAAGGTAAGAAGGTTACCCTCTGTTATCTCCTTTTTCCTTTATCCGAGCGAAGCAAAGATCGAATTTAGGAGAATGACCCAGCGCAGGGCTTAACGCGGTCAAGAACCGCCGATTCTGTTGGTCAAGTGGCACGATTTGGCCAAGTGGGTGCTGGACCGTGTGGACAGCTTCCCGAAGAACCATCGCTTCACCTTCGGGTGGCGTCTGGCGGAACACTTGATCGCGGCTCTGCTTGCCACCGCCGTGAGCAAGTGGTTAGCGCCCAACAGTGAGGGCCCTCCCATTCGCACGAGTCGTGTGGGTTGGGTCATCAGACCCGACACAAAGGCCTGTGACGTGTTCCTGAATTGTCGGGTCTGCGGACCCGACCTACTCGACTGCTCAACTGAACAGAGCCGCGCGTCAGCAAGCGGTCGGTAGCCCGTGGTGAAGGGGAAAACAGCGGTTCGGAAACGCCGTTCTTGACCGTGAAAACCACCGGCGCCACGGACAAACGTGAAATGCCATAACGTCGTCTTGCCAAGTT
>JBDRKQ010000110.1:0-11089 GCA_043813895.1 Planctomycetota bacterium | reverse complement strand
TTCCACGAACTCGTACTTGTTCGTCTCCGGATTGAGGACGGCCTTTCCCAACGCGAGGTCGGCCTCGACGTCCATGTGGACGCCCAGTCCGGCAACCTCGTTCAAGACCGCGAAGTACGCGGCCTGGGCAGCGGCCTGCGTAGTGGGGTCCTCGAACTCGCCGAGCTGCGAGGCGGCCGCGAGCGCGGCGGCGTCTGCCGCATTCTGAAGCTCCTGCTTCGCAGTGAACATCAGTCCGGTATCGATGGCCAACGCGGCCACGCCGAGCCCCACGGCGCCGCCGAATACGGCGCCTTGCACGATGATGCTGGCTCGTCTGAGCCTGGAATTTCGGGTTCTTCGGTACAGATGCATCTTTCACCCTCCGATTGATGAAGTCGCCGGCCCAACAGCACACGTCGCCGGCCCAACAGCACACGTCGCCGGCCCAACAGCACACGTCGCCGGTTTCGCAGCTCTTCGCTTCTTTCTCGATGCTTGGCCCGCAGCCTCTCATAACGGCCCGCGGGATGTTAAATCGGCCGCGCGCCGATCAGTTCTCCCTGAAGTCGGCGATACCCCACGGCCCGCGCAGGGCCAACTGTGAGGCAGGCCAACCCGCCGCGTCTCCAGGCCTCGTGTTCACGGGAAAGTCGTCCCGCGGCACCTGGTCGTATGACGGCATCGGAATCGGTTCCCCTTCGAGCTTACCAAGCACGAAGAGTTCATGATCGTTCGGATCGGTCATCAGACCGCCCGGCGGGGGCGGAACCTGGTGTGGATCGAGCGGCTCGACCAACTGCGGCGTCACGAGGACGAGCAGCTCGGTCTCCGATTTCTGGTATCTCGTCGAACTGAACAACGCGCCCAGGATCGGAATGTCGCCGAGACCCGGGATCTTCGAGACGGCCGCGCGGACCCGATCATCGAGCAGGCCCGCGATGGCAAACGTCTGTCCGTTGCCGCACTCGACGGTGGACTCAACGCGGCGCGTGTTAAAGGTGAAAAGTGGCAGGCCGCCGGCAAGCTGCTGGCCCGGCAACGCCTCGCTGACCTCGCTCATCACGTGGAGGCGAACGATCTGCCCCGACATCACAGTGGGCGTGAAGGCAAGCCGTACGCCGAATTCCTTGTACTTGATGGTGATTGCTCCGGAAACGGCGCCACCCTGGGCGACCGGGATGGGAACTTCACCGCCCGCAAGAAACGTGGCCGTCTGTCCGCTGATCGCGACGAGATTCGGTTCGGCAAGAGTCTTCGCCAGGTCGTTCTCGCGCAGCGCGTTGAGGAAGACCTGGAACTCGGCCCGAGGAAAGCCGAACGTCACGTTCGTCGTGGCCATGTTTCCCACGGCGGCGGCCCCGTATAGCTGCTGTCCGGTGAGAACGTCGGCGATACCTGAACTGCCGAACACAGTCGGGTTCAACTGGCCGAGGTTGTTGGCGAAAAAGAAATCACGAGACCAGTCGGAACCGCCCATCGCCCAGTTGATGCCGAGTTGGCGGATCGCATCTTTATTCACCTCCGCGACGACAACGCGGAGCATGGTTTGCTGCACACCGGCCACCGTAAGCTGGTTTCTCACTTCCCCGCCTTGCGCGAGGGCGGCGAGATCAACAACGCGTTCGCCCGTCTGGGCATCCGGCACAAACCCGCTGAGGACGATCGTGCCGTTGACGCTGTGAAGCCGGACGTCCGCGGTCGGCGCGAACGACTTGATGAGATCACGCACGATGGTGAGATCCAACTCCACGGAGACGTTAAACGCTCGCTGCTCCTGACCTATCCAGAGCACGAGCTGCGTGCTGCCGACTTCCTTGCCCGCAATGATCAATTGCGTGGGTGACCGGACCAGGATTTCCGCAACCCCCGGGTCAGCGACTTCGGCCCGGTCGATGGGCACCTTCAGACTCAGGACGGCCATGGAGTTCTTGGACACGGTGATTCGCTCGGCGTTCTGACCGACGATCTCCAGCGTCGCCACGATGGAATCGTCAGTGCGCCGCTTCACATCAGCAGATTGCGGCGGCTCATCGGCGTCTGCGGCACTTGCCAGCAGGATGCTTCGTTGCCGCATCACCCCGGCTTCATCGCGATCGTCGGCCCGCAGTGCGATCGGCCGATTCGACACGACAGGACCGGAGGACATGCCGTCCGGGAGGCGCATCGACCTCAGGCCGCGGTGTATGTCGATCGGCTGTTCGGAGACGGAAGCCAAAGAAAGCGGCCGGTTCGCGAAAGCGACCTTGGCGGGAGCGATGATCGGCGTTCCCGCCTCGCGTGGCGTATCAGCCGTGGCGTGCGTCGTCGGGAAGAAGACGCACACAAGACAGGCCGCAAGCATGTGCCTGCCTACGAAACAGCAGCGCGACCGGTTCATCCTTGGACCGGCCGTATTGCGCAAGCGTGCTTGTCCATCCATGGTTAACGTCATTCGCCGATCTCCGTATTCGGGGTGTCATCAAAATCGTCGGTGTCGTCCTGAGCCGCGGGCTGGCAGGACAACGCCTGATCGAGGTCGGAGGCAAGCTGATAGCGCCCGGTGACGCTGGACTCGACAAACACCAGCCGCTCTACTTCCGAGCCGCGGACCACTTCCACGATGTGGCGCTTCGGCGGCGGCGGTGCAATCACCTTCGGCTTCCGCGTGACCTTCTCGGGGATGGCAGCCACACTTTTCTTCGTTGCGTTCTCGAGAAGTCGAGACCACAGGGAATCGGTCGGCACATCCTGGTTGTTACCGCGAAGTGCCAACTGGAGCTTCCCCTTGCCGGAGTGGGCATGCAGAATCTGCACTTGCTCCGGTTGGAGAAAGAGCGTGACGGACTTGGTGATCCGCACGGTCTTCCCGTCCGGACCGACTTGGCTGAGCGACTGTCCGACCGCCCCGATTTCGACGTTAGACAAGATCAACTTGCTGGAGCCACTGCGCGACGTGGCCGACACATCCACCCGACTGCCCGGCACGAGGAAGCCGGCAACAGCGGATTCCTCGTTGACGCTCACGCTGGCGGCCCGATAGCCCGCTGGAATCTTGGCACGCAGGCCGGGCGCCGAGCCGGGTGGTGCGAGCATCTGCTTCGTGATCGGGACACCCGGCGGGATCATCATGGCCGAGACTCGTCCGCTGAGTTTCTCCATGTCGCTGAAGGAATCCGGCGGGGCAAGGCTCGCCGCGACGGATTTCGTTTCCAGCATGGAGACCTCGACCTCCGCGGCCGCCTCGATCTGTCCTTTGCTGACCAAAACGGTCCGCTGATCGGGGTCCGCCCCCTTGGCGCGCTTGATCATGTCGACGCCCATCTTGATCGCGAAGAAGCCCACGACCAAACCGATAACCAGCGGTACGAGTGTTCTAGGTTTCATGCCTTACGCCCCTGTCTTCAACGATGCGGAGCATTACCTCCGTCAAGGCCGCGTTCCCATGATGGGAACTACGATTAACCATCAACCTCGATACCCTCACGACGCATCGAGGTCGTCGAGCCGATGTTGACGTCCGAAGATCCGAAGAGGCTCCCTGTGAGCGATATGCTATTCAGAGGGATTTCCACCTCGACCCAGAGATCCACGTCGGTCGGCCCGAGCAGATCGATATTGCTGTTAATGACGTATCCGTCACGATCGTCGCCAATGGGCGGATATGACGGATCGTCCGTTGCCGTCGTGGCCTTCGGGAGGCTTGCGGCCGCCATGGCTGCATCCACGGATGCCTCAATATCCTCCCAGTCTCCACCGGGCAGCGCGCCGGCTCGGGCGCCTTCCCTTGCGGCAAGTGTGACGGTTTGCTTCACCATGAACGCATAACCGAGTTCGATCATGCCCAACAGCAACATAATGAACAACGGAGCCACAACCGCCATTTCGACAACGGTGGTCCCCCTCCGCGCATACTTGGATTTTGCAACTACATTCATAGAACTTCCCACCATCCGGAGTAGTTAGACACAAGCACGATCAGGGCCCCCAACGAAAGCGGAATGGCATACGGCAAGACCGATACGCCGGGTCGGGTCATGCTCTTGGCGGACCCGAATTCGCTGAAGGCCGTCTTTGTGCTGGAGACCTTTGCCATGAGAACGCCGAGATTCGCATAGGCTTGGCACCAATCCCGTCTCGCGGCGATCAGTGCAAGCGCAAGCGCCCCGCCGATCAACGCTCCAACACACACGGCATAGAAGGCCATGACTGGCCCCAACCAGGCCCCGATCGCGGCCATGAACTTGACGTCACCCGCTCCCATACCCTTGATAGCCCATAAAAGAACAAGCATGCCGAAGCCAACGAGCATGCCGAGCAGAGCGGCGGAAAGACCGGACCACCCGAAAAAGGCGGACTGGGCCGCCAGCCCCGTCGCGGCAATGGCTGCGTTGAGCGAATTGGGAACACGATGGAAGCGATAGTCCATCCAACTCGCCGCGAGGGCGGTGGGGACGACGATCGCCAGCATCAGTTCACCAAATCCGAAGTGCGGCATGGAAGCGTCCTCGTATCTTCACTGGCTGCCGAGCTTCTCCACCAGGCCCGCATAACGCACCAGGCAGGCGGGAGCCAGTCGCTCCCGCCCACCGCAGTGCATATCTCGAAAACGGTCTGCCGCAGCCGCAGTGACGCCCCGTTGTTTCGGAACGTTGCGACATGATCGCCGGCGGCTTAGGGCATCGCGCTTTCCACGTCCGCGAAAGTATCCGAGACCTTGGTGCCCAGAGCGCTAATCGCGCCCAGAGCGATCACGATAATCAGTGCAAGCATGACGGCGTATTCCGTCGCGGTCGCACCCTCTTCATCCTTCAGAAAAGCCTTGATCCAACTCATCACACGTTCTCCTTTCCTGCAGGCAACGGAGGCTATCGCTGCTGCCTTGGTGGGCGCCGCCTTCCAGGTGACGTCCACTCCTCCAAAAAGTCTTCCCCATCACATTAGGGGAACCAGTTCGACAGCGTCCGTTCTGCCGACTCCCAAACAGAACGCTCGATGGCAAGTCCCGTCGCGCCTCCCGGCCCGGCGGACCAGCCGAAACCTTCCCGGATTGTCCAATGACGAATGCCCCGCCCGCTGCTTCTCTCCGAGGGCTGCGAACAACAGGGACCTGTGCATGCACCCCCATCCCCGGACACATCTGCCAAATCAGCGAGGTCTCGTGGCGAGCCGCGCTCGCATGCCGACACGGATCTCCGCACCAGGCGGAGCGCCGACCTCGCAGGGTTGGCAGGGCTGTCGCCTTCTTTCCAACGCTGGAATCGGCGAAGGCCTTTTTCAACATAAGATACAAAGGCAAGCCGGGCAAACTCGGATTATGACATTGATAGGGAAACCGCATGATCGGACCCAATCAGAGGAAACATCGCTGCCTACACTGATAATCAATATCGGCGACTCGCCGTGCTGAAGTTGTCCGAACTTGTGACGACACATAAGATGAAGATACCGATGTGATGATCGTCCGATCATATCGGACGCACGCACTTTCGGCCTCCGGCAAAGGGACACCGCCGCGACACTAACGTGAGGAACGCACGCACGTCCGCATACCGTGCCTGCTTGCGCATAAATCGCAGTTCTTGCGCTGCCCGCGAATCGTCCCACCCCCAGCCCGAAGCGCATGCAAGCCCCCCCCACGCATCCGAGAAATCGCTGGGCCGAGAACCCTTTCTCGGCCCCATTTGTAGCAGGATTCCCATCCTGCGATGCTTGCGGGAAAGGATTCCCACAGGCGTGGGCGCGAGAAGGGATTCTCGCACCAGCAGGGAACATTCGCGTAAGACAACAAAACTCGTCGCTTACACTCAGGGCTCGGATTGAAATGACGCTGCACCGACTGCGCTATGTGACGCTATGCCTCAACCCGCCAACCTGAAGCGCAGTTATTGCGCGTCGCACACGCGCCGGCCGGGTCCGCGCAATTATGGCGCCCTCGCTCCCCCACCGCTCAGCCCCCGGCCAAGTTCGATGCCCACCGAATCGAAAATCAACGACGTGTTGCCGCTTCGGCTAATCTCGTATTCGGCTCGCCCGATTGCCTGAACGGCCTTCCGAACGGCTTCCACGGTGGTCTGCCCGGCAAGCTCCGAAATCGAAGCCTCGTCTGGCAGAGCCACAGGCGCGAGGCCCACCGCAGCCCGATGGATGTCCCGCAGAATCGTGGAAACGACCGCGAGGACCATCGTTTGCGCCGCGCGGGCCGCGTTTGTGTCGGCGGCCTCCTCGTCATCCTGCTCTTTGAAGAGAACGGCGAAGCCCTTGGCCATGTCCAGCAGAACCTTGCCGCTCTGGAGCGGGTCGCGTGAAGCAGCCTGCAACGTCCGCAGCACGTCCACGGAACGTTCGTAGAGATTCGCCTCCGCAAACCGCAGACTGGTCCCGAGGCTGCCCTGTGACAGTTCGGCAAGAAACCGGGCCGACGCCGGCGATACGCCGTGCCCGCCAGCAAGCTGCTGAGCAACGAACTCGATCGGCAGGCGCCGGAATACAACGTGCTGGCACCGCGATCGCGTTGTCGGCAGCAGCGCGTCCTCGCCGGTCGCTACAAGGATGAGGTAACTGTGATCCGGCGGTTCTTCGAGCGTCTTGAGCAGCGCGTTCTGCGCCCCGGGGCTCATCCGCTCCGCTTCGGACACGACGAAAACCTTGGCCCGACCCCGGCTCGGCATCAGACCGATCTTCTGAATGAGAAAGTGCCGCACGACGTCGACGCTCAACTGGATCGCCTTGCGCCGCTGCACCTTCGCGTCCGGGTGGTGTTTGTTTAGCGTGCGATGAATCCGGTGGAAGTCCGGATGGGTCCCCGCCACAAGGAGGCGGCAATCTGTGCACTCGCCGCAGGCGTCGCGCCAACTGACAGCGCCGTCTCCCCCGCAGCCCGGAGCATCAATCGCACGCGGCCGCTCGCAGAGCAAAACGGCGGCAAGCCGCAACGCCAGCATCTCCTTGCCGACGCCCGTGGGGCCGGTGAAGAGATAGGCGTGCGGCACGCGATCGCTGCGTAACGCGCGCTGCAATCGCTCCTGGGCAGCATCCTGGAAGAGCACGTCAGAAAGAGGCATCAGCCAATGCCTCCATCACACGCGCATGCACATCGTCGATCGTGCCGGAACCGTCAACGATGCTAACAGGGGCGGGATAGTACGCGGGAAGTTCGAGAAAAGTCCGCCGGACCCGATTGTGAAACTTCAACGGGCGAGCTTCCATGGCATCGGTTTCGACGTCGTGAAACAGCGTCGGCTGACCCTGCGCGACGGCGTTGCTCCGCTTTCGTTCCGCCCGCGGCTTGCGGCCCGTCCGCGCGAAGCCGGCCTTGGGCGGCAGGTCGATGATGATCGTGTGATCCGGCCACACATCACCGATCGCGAAGGCGGCCAGTTCGACGACGCGCTTCGGGTCGAAGCCCGCGGCGCCCTGGTAGGCGCACGTGGCGGAGACGTAGCGATCGCAGATGCAGGCAACGTTCTTCGCCAAGGCAGGCCCGATGACCTCATGAAGCAATTGCGCCCTGGAGGCCATAAACAACAGGGCTTCGCATCGGACGTCCATCTCCGACAAATCGTGGCCGAGCAAGACGTGACGGATGCGATCACCAATCGGCGTCCCGCCTGGATCGCGCGCGGTGACGCACGGGATGTCGTGCGATATGAGGGCGTCCACTAGCAGGCGCATCTGCGCGCCTTTGCCGGAGCCGTCGCACCCGTCGAACACGATGAACTTGCCTCGCAGCCGTGCGAGCACTTCCTGGGACAACTCATGCACCCCGCTGGGTTTCAATGGCCTCAAACACCTCGCGCGCGTTGTAGCTTGAGCGGACAAACGGCGCGGCCGCAACCGACCGGAAGCCCATCGCCCTCGCCTCTGCGGCGATCTCCTCAAACTCCGCCGGCGGCAAATACCGAACGACCGGCGCGTGCCGTGGAGAAGGGCGAAGGTATTGCCCGACGGTCAGGATGTCTACACCGACCTCTCGCAAGTCCCGCATTGCCTGCGCCAATTCCTCGCGCGTCTCCCCCAGGCCCGCCATCAGGCCGCTCTTCGTGAAGCCGCCGGATAGCATCCGCTTTACCTTCCGCAGCACGTCGAGGCTCCGTCCGTAACCGGCCTGAGGGCGAATCTTCGGAGACAGCCGTTCGACCGTCTCCTGGTTGTGGTTGTAGATATCCGGCCGCGCGTCGCACAACGTCGCCAGCAACGCATCGCGGGCGTGGAAGTCCGCTGGCAAGACCTCGACGACACACACCGACGATCGGGCTCGAACGGCGTGGACGCAGGCCGCGAACTGACCCGCCCCTTCATCCGCCAGATCGTCACGCGCCACGGACGTGATCACAACGTGACGAAGACCCAACGCGGCAACAGCCTCTCCCAAACGCTGCGGTTCCCCGGCATCAGGCGGATCAGGCCGAGCCGTCGAAACCGCGCAGAATCGACACCGCCGCGTACACCTGTCGCCCAGGATCATGAACGTGGCGTGCCGTCGCGACCAGCACTCCCCCAGGTTAGGGCAGCGGGCCTCCTCGCAGACCGTGGCGACGCGGCTCTCCTTGACGATGCCCCGAGTCCTGATCAGCACGTCGCCCAACGGCAGGGGCCGCTTCAGCCACGAGGGCAGGCGGCGGATCGGCCTCGAACTCTGGCCGGGTTCTTCGAGTCGCATCAGGCGGAGTCCCCTGTCTGGCCCTCGATGCAACCGCATTAGAGCCCCTGGCCTTGGCCGGGGGGTACGTTCCCACATGTCGCCGGACAACCGGCCCGACGGCGAGTCCCAAGCATCGGACGCCATAAACGCCCATAGTATAGCCGCTTTACTGGCGGCATTGAATGATATAATAAAGTGAAACCGGACCACCGACGCCTCTCAACAACTCAAGCGCCGCGAGGTTGCCATGTTCAAGCTCCAACGAATCCTGTTCCCGTCGGACTTTTCCGAGCTGTCCCTCCACGCCCTGGGCTTTGCACGCTCGCTCGCGGAGACCTACCGCGCCGACCTGCACGTGATCCACGTCGTGGACGAAGCGTGCCAGTATTGGATGGCCGTCGGCCCGAACACGCTCCCAGTCGGTCCGCCCGTGGAAGAACTCGTCGCCGCCGCGCGGGAAGCCTGTAAACGACTCGTCGCGGAACATCTCGGCGACACCACCCTCCACATCGATACCGAAGTGCTGACCGGCCGGCCCTTCATGGAGATCATTCGATACGCACGCGACGAGCATTTCGACCTCATCGTCCTCGGAACGCACGGACGAAGCGGCCTGAAACACGCACTGCTGGGCTCGGTGGCGGAGAAGGTGGTCAGAAAATCCCACTGCCCCGTCCTGACGATCCGCCATCCGGAACATGACTTCGTCATGCCGTAGGATAGGTCGAGTAGCGTCGGCCCCCTGTGGCCGACGGGGATGACCGGTTTACCTCTCTTAGTAGCGACCGACGCCCCTGTCCACCGTTGAACACGACTCGTATTCCTCGTCGGCCACGGGGACCGACGCTACGAGCCACGTCCGACACGGGGGTCGTACACCACGCCTTTTCTGACGGTGCAGTATGTGTGTAGAATGTCCCCGATGCAGGCGGCCACCCCACCACTGAGCCTCGCCGGTCAGATTCACGAGCAACAGGAGCGACGGCGCTACGTTCTCATTTGCGTCGCCATCATCGCCTTGTGCGTCGCCCTCAAGCTGCCGACGCTGTTCTTCGGGCGTCTTGAATACGACGAGCAGATCTACTGGGAATTGACCGGGAACTGGCTGCAGACCGGCGATTACTCTCTGCGCAGCACGTCGATCCTCAGCGAGTTACCGCCCGCTGTGTATGATCGCCCGTTGTTTCATCACCCGCCTTTGTTCTCGATGCTGCTGGCGCCTTTCGTCGCCGCCGACAGCCTGCGGGCAGCGATTCTAATCTCATGGTTGGGTCACGTTCTGGCCGTGGTTGGCGTCGCGATGATCTGTTGGGCCTGGCGCCGCCGGTCGTGGCACGCCACTAATGTGCTGCTCTGGCTCCCGGTATCGGCGGTCGCGCTCGACCCCGTCTTTACGTTCTGCTCACGCAAGCTGTGGCCCGACAATCTTGTCGGCGGACTCGCCGCGTTGAGCATCGGCCTGTTCTGCATCGCGGCCGCACGACTCCGTCCTGCATGGGCCGCCATCGGGGGGCTGACGCTCGGTATGGCTGCGCTGACCAAGTTGCCGGCCCTTATCCTCATGCCCATCGGCGGCTTACTACTGTGGCTGACGGCCGCCGCTGATTCACGAATGCGCCGACGCTTGCTGCTGGCGGCCGCGCTGCCCGCAGGGATCATCCTCCTGCCATGGTTCGCCGTGTTCTACTCGCACTATGCGTGCTTGCTGCCGCATTGGATCCACCCGGATCAGGCGCTAATCGAAATGAGCGGCTTATCCCGACGTGCAGTGTCACAGCCGTGGCACTATTTTCTGAGCGAATCCGTCCTGGTCGCCCCGCTCGTCGCGGTCGTGCTTGTCGGATACATCCTCCGACGGCGTCACGTCTCGTCGCCGACGTTCGGCATCCCCCTGGCCTGGGTCGCCCTCACCTCCGTCACGCTCACGGTCCTCGGTCTCCGCGGACAGGGCCTGCAACTCCGCTATCTCGCCCCCGCCATCCCCGGCCTCTACGTCATGCTGGCCGCATTGTTGGTCCGCTGCGACGCGAGACGCTCACTCCTACCGCTTCTTGCCTTGTTGGCAGTGATTTACGGGGCGGTCTGCTCTGGATTCTATCTCCTCAGCGGCAGTTTCGACGAGATCGTATCTGTACCGGAGATCCTGTGGCGCTCGTTCTGGGAAAGTAGCGGGAGATAGAGACTGTCACCAACGGCACTGCCACACTGGCGGTGGTGACACCACCCACGCCGGCGCCGCCCGGATCGCGCTCGCGGACCATGTAGCGCGTTCGGCCGTTGCCGCGAAACTCCGTGATCCCCATCGTCTGCGGGTCCAGGCAGAAGCCAAACTCATCCAGCGTCCACGTCTGCTCCGTCACGAACCACAACTCACCGCCGCACACAAGGTCAAGAGATTCTACCTCACGCCTTTAATGGCTGACACATTTTCTTGCCTTTTTGCCCTGCCCGCGCTATCCGCCGATGGCTGCGAAGTCCCCGGCAGCG
>JBDRKQ010000109.1:0-70690 GCA_043813895.1 Planctomycetota bacterium | reverse complement strand
ACGTTTTCAAGAAGACGATTCGCCGCTATCGGGGACCGGTATCGATGGCAGCGGCACTGATCGTGCTGGCGGTCGGGGCGAGCATCGCCTTGTCGGTAATGTACAGCAACCAGGGCCGTCTGCTGGTGCAAGTCGAGGAGCGTGAGCGGGAGGCCACCGAGGCCCGAGATCAACTGCAAACGGTCGTGACCTTCCAATCATCCATGCTCAGCGAGATCGACGCGGAAGAGATGGGCCGCGGCATCATCACGAATCTGCGAGACGGCATCCGCGAATCCCTCGAAGCAGCCTCGTCAACGCCGGCGGAGGTTGCCGCAACGATCGCTTCACTCGACGCTTCGGTAGAGCGGATCAACCCCACGAACCTGGCGCTGAGTGTAGTTGACAAGTACGTGTTGTCGCGAGCGGTAGAGACGCTCGAACAGGAGTTCGCCGACCAGCCGCTGGTCGAAGCGGCCCTGCAGCAGACCGTCGGGAACACGTACGCTGAACTCGGGATGTACTCAGAGGCGGTACCGCGGATTGAGCGGGCCCTCGCCCTGCACCGCCGCACGCTGGGCGATGACCACCCGGACACATTGGTCTCGATCAGCAGCATGGGCCACCTACTCAAATTGATGGGCAAGCTGGCCGATGCCGAACCGCTCTATCGCGAGGCGCTGGAGGGCAGACGTGCAGTGCTGGGCGGCGATCACCCGGACACGCTAACATCGATCCACAACATGGGCGCCCTGCTCAAGCGGATGGGGAGGCTGTCCGACGCCGAGCTTTACCATCGCGAGGCGCTGGAGGGTTACCGCCGCGTGCTGGGCGATGACCACCCGGACACATTGGTCTCAATCAGCAGCATGGGCCACCTACTCAAGTTGATGGGCAAGCTGGCCAACGCCGAACCGTACTATCGCGAGGCACTACAGGGCCAGCGCCGGGTGCTGGGCGACGACGACCCGAGGACGCTAACATCGATGAACAACATGGGCAGCCTGCTCCTGGCCATGGGCAAGTTCACCGAGGCGGAGCCGTACCACCGCGAGGCGCTGGAGGGCAAGCGCCGCGTGCTGGGCGACGACCACCCGGACACGTTGACCTCGATCCACAACATGGGCGGTCTGCTCCGGGACCAGGGCAGGCTGGAGGAGGCCGAGGGGCTTGGCGAGGAGGCAGTGCGCCGGGCGCGCGAAACAATGCCGATGGGACACTGGATAACAGCCGCGTTTCTCTCGGAGCACGCCCGGACGCTCGCCGCCATGGAGCGGTTCGCCGAGGCCGAGGCCGAGATGCTTGAAGCTCACGAGATGCTTGTTGCAGCGCTGGGCGCGGAACACAAGCGAACCATTGGCCTCATTAAGTCCCTGACGGATCTGTACGACGCCTGGCACGCCGCCGAGCCGGCCAAGGGCTACGACGCCAAGGCCGCCCAGTGGCGAAAGCAGCTGCCGGCGACGTCGCAGCCGACGTCGGCGTCCGCCGATGTGCCATAGGACTTCACTGACCTTCCGCACTGCTGCCGCGTTTCATGACGACCAGTGTGACATCGTCCTCAGGGTCGTTCGGCTCACAGAACAGCCGAACCCGATCGGCCAATTCGGCAACGATCTCTTCAGGGGGGTGGGCCGCGGCAGATTGGAACGCGTCGCCGAGGCGATCGAGCCCGAACTCAACGCGGCCGGTGTCCTTGGCTTCGGTCGCTCCGTCGCTCGACAGGAGCAGGACCCTATCGCCGGAGGTATCCCGGCGGACGATCTGACCGGACCACTCCCTCGAGATTCCCAGTGGCAGGCCGATGCGGTCGGGAAAGGCTTCGACGCTTCCCGAATCCGTGATCCACAGCGGCGCATGATGGCCAGCGTTCGCAATCTCGACGGCGCTGCCATCCTGCTCAAACCGGCAGAGGATCATCGTCGCAAAACAGGCCGGCAGGTTGTAGCCGTCCAGCGTGCCGTTGATTCGTTGGACGATCTCGTGGAGGTCATCGATATCGAGCAATGCCTGGCTCAGCGTGTTCTGAAGAATCGCCGTCACGAATGCCGCCGGGACGCCCTTGCCGGAAACATCTGAGAGACTCAGCACCAACCGGCCCTGTCGGTCGATCGACACGCCGTAGATGTCACCGCTCATCTGGTCCGCGGGTATGTTCCTCGCAGCGACCCGGCACCACGACGGCTGCGGCAGCGGCGACGGCAGCAGCATCTTCTGTAACTCGCGGCCGGTCTCGACGCGGCCTTGCAGTCGCGACAGCTCGCGCGCTTGAACCTGCAATTCGTCCATGTCGACCGCAGCGGCCGCCATGTCCACGGCTGCCGTTACGAAATCGAGATCGTCCGCGGTAAACGGCGCCCGGCCCTCGCGGCGTTCGGCATACACAATGGCCTTCGTCTGGTCGCACACCAACACGGGAACACAGATGACCGAACCGACCCCGCTGTCCGCGAGACTCTCGGCCGCAGCGTAACGATCGTGGTCGGCCACGCGTTGCACAAGGGCTCCGCGCTTCGTCTCGATCACGTCATTGAGCACGGATCGACTGATGACCAACGGGGAGGCCGGATCGGTCGGTCGTGCCCTCGGTGCGAGACGATAGAAACCGGCGGCCTCATCGCGCCCGAGCAGAACACAGCGTTCCGCGGCGAGGGACCGCTGTAGAGCCGCGTGGATTTCATGCCAGAAAGAGCCGTTGTCTTTGCGATGAATCACCAGACTCGCAAGCGCATACAGATCGTTCAGCCGCTGTTTGAGGACTTGTCCCGACGGCCGATTGGGACCCACGATCGTCGGGCGTTCGCAACTCGCGGCAAGGTTGACCGACCGGTCTTCCCCGTCGACGGCATCGCCCAGGAAGTGCATCGCGAAAGGCCGCACCTCGATCACGTCGCCTGGAGAGAGGTCGGCGCTCGCCTTCTTCCGGCCGTTGACCCGAATGCCGTTCACGCTGTCCAGGTCGCGGATGTGCCAGCCGTCGTCGCGCTTCTCCAACTGGGCGTGGTGACGGGAAACCGCTTCGTGTGGCAGCCTGATGTCGCACTGGGACGATCTGCCGATCGAGAGCGAGGAGCCGGTAAGTTCGACCGTGTCGACGAGCCGCAACTCGTGGCGGATGATCAGCTTGTCGCCTTGCAGTTGTCCGGCGCCGGTCATCCCTTCATTCTACCGTGATCCGCCTGCCCGCGACAAACGAGCGAGATCCTCGGGCGTGTTGACGTTGGCAAGTTGACGGGTGTTGGCGAGGGTAGGTGAATCACCCGCGCTGCAGCGCTCTGCATGCCCCTAGGGAAACCGCAGCCGGGCGCCCCGCCGTAACATCTCCATCGGGTACAGCGTGCCCCGCCACAGCATCCCGCCGCGCCGCACGGTCAGCCAACCCGCGCGGAGCAGGATGCCCACGGACAAGATCGTCGCGACGGGGACGAACAGGGCCGGCCACCAGGGACGGCCGAACGACAGGCTCGGGATAAGCTGCGCGACCACACTGAGCACGATGCCCCCTGCCGCGATGGCCTGCAACACGGGCTGCCCGAACGCGAATACGCCCACGAACGGCGCCAACTCGAGTATCAGCGTGGCGAGGCAGATCGCCACGAGACGCACGACGCTGAACCCGGCGAAGCTTGCCAATGCCGCCTTCTCCGCACCACGGGCCATGTCCATCACGGACTCGTACCAGCGCACGCCCACGTAGCCGTGCCCGTTCACTACGCCGCCGCGCGCGCCGTGCTGCTTGAGCATCTGCCCGAGCGCCAGATCGTCAACCACGTCCAAGCGCAGTCCCTCGAAGCCAGGCGTTCGTGCTAACGCGTCCGCACGCACGAGGTTGAACGCCCCGACCCCGACGGCCGCCCTGGATCGCGGATTGGCGTGCGCGCGGGGTCGTATGAGGATGCAGAACGTCCGCAGAAACAACGCCATCGCGATGTCGAGCATGCGCGTGCCGCGGTGGATGTCGGGAAACATGGCGAGATGGTCGAGGCTGTTCTGTTCGCAATAGGTAATCGCGCGGGTCATCGTGCCGGGTTGCAGGTGTACATCGGCGTCGCTGAAGAGCAGCCATTCGCCGGTCGCGAGCTGCCTCCCGCGATGCAGCGCGTGGACCTTACCGAGCCAGCCGTCGGGCAGGTCGTTGATGTGCAACACGCGCACGCGGTCGTCCGACTCGGCAAGCCGGTCCGCCAGCGCGCCCGTGTTGTCGGTGGAGCGGTCATCCACGAGCACGAACTCGGCGTTGGGGTAGCCCTCGTCCAGCCGAGACCGCATGGCTTCCAAGAGCTGGTCCGCCTCATTGCAGGCGGGGACGATGTGCGAAACCCGCGGCCAGTCGCCGTCGTCTCGCGGCGCAAGCGCGGCGAGGCGCGGCACGCCTCGGATGATGCGGATAGCCGCAATGAGACTGTAGAGCCAGTACGCGATACCGAGAAGGACGAATGACCACCAGAGCATAGGAAGGAGACTCCGCCGAGCAACTCAAAAGGAAGGCACCCAGACAACCGGGTTCCAAGCGGCGATTATAACTCGAACACCGGCCGGAATCCCACCGGCACTGTAGCTTGTACTTGTGGCGACTGCGGCCCCGTTGCGTTGGACCGGTCCGCTTAGCGGGCGTACAATAGACCGTGTGTTCGGTCGGATGGCGCGGCCTGGCGCGCCTTCACCGTCGCGATCGAAAAGAACGGGTTCGGTCATGGTTGGAAAGAAACCGGATTCTCCATCATTCTCCGACGCGGACATCCCAGCCGACTGGCTGGAGGAGTTCGAGGCCGCGGCGTGTCGGCCGTTGGAGACGCGCTTCCGTTACGCCTTTATCCACACGTACAAACCAGTGCTCGACGATGCCCCCTATCGCGCGTTCGACACGATGGCGGATTACCGGCGCTGGTGCGAAGAGAACCTGCCGGATTGGTTGGGATATGGCCGCGTTTGAATATCGTCAGGCGCAGGAGATCCGCGACGTGCTGTCGCGTCATGGCTGCCGATATCTGTTCATCGGCAAGTCCGGCGCGATTCTGCTCGGGTTCCCGGATACGACGCAGGATGCAGATCTGTTCGTAGACCAGTTCCCCGAAAACGGCCGTGCACTCGTCGCCGCGCTCCGCGAGCTTGGCTTCGCCGTGACGGACGAGCAGGCGGCCGATATCGAACGCGGCAAGGATTTTGTCCAGCTCAAGAACGGCCCGTTCGACCTCGACCTGATCTTCGCCCCGGACGGCATCGAGCGATTCGAGGACGCGTGGGCACGACACATCGACGTCGAAGGGTTCCCTGTCTGCCACATCGATGACATTATCGCCAGCAAGGCTGCCACGAACCGTGTGAAGGATCGCGAATCGCTGCCGCGCTTGCGGTCGTTCCGGGAGTATTGGGAGGGGCAGAGAGAGTAGAACACCGCAGCAGTTGTGCGTGGTTTCGAAGCCTATGTCTACCGAGAATGCCAAGAGGACCCGCTCCGAGCCAATCCTGGAAGACTACTTTCGTTGGAATGGGTACTGTGACTATGAATTCGAACCCTCGACTCCTGGTAAGACGAAACACCCTGACTATCGGTTACGGTGGCATCACCAAGAGCTGTTTATCGAAGTCAAACAGTTGGAGCAGAAACGCAAACTTCCTCCTCCTGGCGTGGTCATTGGTGTCGACATCTACAAGAGCCTGCGCAAGCTGATCGATAAGGCACGCGAGAAGTTCAGGGAATACGGGGAGCTGTGCTGCTGCCTGGCCGTTTTCAACAACGGCGATTGGACAGCGATACTAGAGCCCGATGCAGTATTCGAGGCTATGCTGGGCGATGGCGGCATCAAGTTGGACTTTAACGCCGCAGAGGGTCGTGCCGTTCCTGGCACCGGGAGGCTCGCATTCCTGGATGGCGGCAAGATGCTCGCGCCGAACAGCGGTAAGCCGCAAAACACGACAATCAGCGTGATACTCGTCATCGAGGAACGCCGCCTGAATGATCCCGTATTCGAGAACCGCAAAAGACTCGCGCTTGACAACTTCGAGCGAGAGGAAGGACGGCCGGCCTCAAAGACCGAGAAAGCAAGAGTCTGGTTTTCAGAATGGCAGAAGGACGCCCCCACGAAAGACCGGGTGCCACGCCTTGTCGCATACAAGAACCCCTTCGCGTCAATCTGCCTGCCGGTCGGCATGTTTTGTGGAGACTTCGATGAGGTCTACGAGTACGCCGATGGTCGGATTGGCCGAATCTTCGCTGGAAGTCGTGTCCAGGAGCTTTTTATGGTCGATCGACCTGGAGAGTAATCCCGTTTCTCGTCCCAGCCTTCTGGGAACTTGTTCGTGTTCATTGCTGTTTCTTTCCGCCATACGCGGGAATGTACCCCCTGGCCAAGGCCAGGGGCTCTTGTGTGCAGCCATCATGCGCTGCGAGCTGCCTTGATGCGCCTGCACAACACCGCGGCGCTACGCCACGCCAACAAGCCGTTTCACACTGTCCACGGCGTTGGCGGCGTCGTAGCCGTAGGCGTCGGCTTGGATTGAGGCGGCGAAGTCCTTGTTGACCGGGGCGCCGTCGATGATGACTTTGACTTTGCCGGTGAGGCCTTCCTGTTTCACGAGTTCGAGCACTTCGCCCATCCTGGGCATGGTTGTGGTGAGCAGGGCCGACATGCCGATGACCTGGGCGTCGTGCTCTCTGGCGGCCTCGATGAAGCGCATGGGGGCGACGTCGCTGCCGAGGTCGACGATCTCGAAGCCTGCGCCTTTGAGCATGATGCCGACGAGGTTCTTGCCGATGTCGTGCAGGTCGCCCTGGACGGTCCCGAGCACGACCTTGCCGACTAGCGGCACGTCGTCCTTCACAAGGAGCGGTTTGAGAAGGGTCATCCCGGCGTGCCGGGCGGCCGGGGACCATCCACGGGCGAGACACGCACAGTATGCCCCCTGATCTCGGTCTGCCGAAGACCGAAATCGGCCTGTTACCGTCTTCGTCGCCGCACCACGAAGCCGCCGAGCAGCAGCAGCGAAAGCGTGGCAGGCTCCGGGACGTACGCAACACGGAACCCGGTGTAGATGCTCGCCGTTGTGGGGTAGCTCGCGCCGCGCCGTGCGGCGTGGAGGCGGGTGTCATCGCCGTACCATCCGCCGCCGCAGGAGCCGCGATGTGAGCCGTAGACCACGTTGTCGTGCCACTCCCACACGTTGCCGCCCTGGTCGAACGTGCCGTAGGGACTTGCCGAGTTCTCGAACTCGCCCACCTCGGTTCGGTAATACGGATGGCCGATCGTGAAGCCGTCCTGATCGAAGTTCGCGTTGTTGCCGGGATCGGGATCTACAAGATCGTTGCTCGGCACAGCGTCCGTGCCTGTCGGGTAGTCGTAGTAGATGCTCGCGTCCCCGTCGTAGTAGGCCGCCTTGTACCACTCGTCCTCACTCGGGATGCACCAGGTCGCGCCGGGTTTGCGCATAATCCACGAACCGTCCGACTCGGTGTAGCCGTCCAGTGTGTAGGCGCCGTCCTCGGTTGTGTCAGGCCCCTGCGCTCCGGCGGGCCGCCCGTTGTGCAGCCAGTTCGCAAACCGAGCCGCGCTCCAGAAGCTCACCATGTTCACCGGCCGATCGGCCCAATCGCCGGCCACGCTGTACGTGTAGCCGCCGGGATCACCACTGCGCTGGATCTTGCAGCCGGTGGTGTTCTCCCACATGGCCGTTTTGTAAAGCTCGTAGGTATCCGTATCGGCCACGGCATTGAGAAAGTCGGTGTATTGCCCCGCCGTCACTTCGTACTTGCCGATGTTGTACGCATAGCCCACCGCTCCGCAGATCCGGTCCTCACCAGACCCGCCCGCGCCGACGCCCGAAAGCTCCCCCGCGTTCCCCACGTTTCCGACGGAGACGGTATCCATGAATGCGAAATCCGCCCGCGCGCCGGACGCGCAGACCAACACCGCTGCCGCGGCTGCCGCAATCGTCATGCACTTACGCATTCTGCTGCCCTCCTCTGTTCAGATGTGGCTTCCTTTCCCGCGCCCGCGCCGAGAACAAGCGCATCCTTGAAGACTCAGTATATCAAGAGCCTCTCCCCGCATCAAGCGAACGCCGAATACCGCCCGCCGCTCCGCTTCAGTAGCGGCCCACGCGGCAATCGCCGATCAAAAATCGTAGACTGTCATCTGCCCGGCGCTCGTCATCGGCGGAGGTGTACGGCCGGGCACTATCGGGTAGCATCGGCGTCCCACAAGTGCCAGAGCGAAACTGTGCCGCCCGGCTGCTGACACGATACCCGTTGGAGTCTGCGAAGTGATCGACACACTGCTGCTCATCAGCCTGGCGGTGCTCGCCTTCATCGGCATCGGCCTGGCAGTCTTCCAGTTGCCAGGCACATGGCTGATCCTCGCCTCTGCCGCTGGGTATGACTGGTACTACGATTGGCAGCGGATCGGCTGGAAATGGCTGGCGT
The DNA here is from genome assembly GCA_043813895.1 of Planctomycetota bacterium. Classification (GTDB taxonomy): domain Bacteria; phylum Planctomycetota; class Phycisphaerae; order UBA1845; family UTPLA1; genus CAZTAR01. Next base: position 62,292 of record JBDRKQ010000109.1, on the reverse strand, counting down.
GCTTGTTCGTGCTCGCGGTCGTTGCGGAAGTCGTGGACAACCTGGCCTCGATCGTCGCGGCGCGCCGGGCGGGCGCGAGCCGCCGCGCGGTGATCGGCGCGGTGGTGGGCGGCTTCCTCGGAATGATCCTCTTCTCGATTCCGATCCCCGTAATCGGCACGGTGGCGGGCGGGCTCGCCGGATGCTTCGTCGGCGCCCTGGTCATGGAGTTGACGGTCCGTGACGACGTGCGCGCGGGCGCGAAGGTCGGGTCCTTCGCCACGCTCGGCAAACTGATCGGCCTCATCGCCAAGACGGGCGCAGCAATGGCCATCGCGGGCGCGGCGGTTGTACTCGCCGCACTCGACGTATGGGGCTGATCGACGCGTCGCGTGATCGGGGACTGGGACTGACCAACCTGCGAGTCGTCCGGGCGAAAGACCCGCATGACCCGGCATCCGGTTCGCCCGGATCAGTTGCCGGTGTTAGTCGTTACCGAGAACGTCAGCCAGCGAGGTCTTCACGTACAACTGCTTGAGTTGCCGAGTCGCATCGTCGTGGGCGCGGTTCATCGTGGCTTGCACGCGAGGCGGCAGTCCTTTGACGGAGCTGCGTGACGACGCACTACCGACGATGGCGCCAACGCTATCGAAAACGTCGAACAGCGAAATCTTGTCCGCGCTCTCGATAAGCTTGAAGCCGCCGCGCGGGCCGCGATCCGAGTGCAGGATGCCCGTATTGGCAAGTTGGCTCAGAATCTTGGCGACATAGGCCTTCGGCAGCCGGTGCTTGTTCGCGATGTCGTGCGCACGCACGCCAAGTGGATCCTTCACCCCGCGGTGCTGGCGAGCGATCTCGTACAGGGCCAACAGCGCATACGTAGCCGTCTTGTTGCGAAGCATGGTTCTGCTCCTGTTCTGATTCCCCGGGCACACAAATTCCCAGGTTGACAACGATTATCTCTTCACCTCACCTTGACTCCACACGCGGGCATTGCGACAGCGCATGAAGCATACTCATGCGGAAATCCTAGCCATAATGTCCGCCTTTGGCTACACTTATCTCATAGGATTTTTGTGGAATTCTCGGGAGCGACCCGCGACATGCCCAAGCCGCCTCCAACCTGGCTCAGAGCCCTCGGCTCGAACGATCTACCCCCCAGCATCCGGGCCGGTGGTCAGCAATACCGACTCCTCAGGCCCTTCAAACACGATTTCTTCGCCGCGACGGGGCTCTACGAGGGCGCCGCCGGCAAGGTCGTCCTCAAGGTCGGACGAACGGCCTCCTTGTTCGGAATGCCGACCCACTGGATCGGGGGGGTCCTGGCGAGACACGAAGGCCGGCTATATCAGATGAGCGAGTCCGTTGAGGGCGTGCCGCGGTTCGTCGGGTGGTGGGGCAAGACGGGCCTCGTCCACGAGTATGTCGAGGGCCGCCCGCTTGCCAAAGAAGACAGATTGGCTGACGGGTTCTTCCCGAGGCTTGCGAGGATGCTGGAGGAGCTCCATCGTCGGGAGATCGCCTATGTGGATCTCGAAAAACGCGAGAACGTCCTGCTCGGCGACGACGGCTCACCGTACCTGATCGACTTCCAGATATCCTGGCACGTGCCGCCCAACCGCGGGGGGCGGATCTGGATCTGCCGCCTCATCCTCGACATTCTCCAGCGTTCCGATCGGTATCACCTGATGAAGCACTGGCGTCGGCTTCGACCGGATCAGCTCGATGGAAAGCAGTTCAAACAGGCCATCACTCCCCCGTTCTGGATTCGTTGGCATCGTGCGGTGTTTCGGCCGATGACTCACGCGCGCCGCTGGGTCCTCATGAAGCTCGGGGCACGCTCGTCAACGAAGGGGCGATCGCCAGGTTGACGCGGCGAAGCAGGAACGCGGCCGCAGCGCGCGTCGACAGCGTCATCACGTCACGTGTTGTGCTCCCGTTGTTGACGCCATGCGGGCGTCTGCGGGAGAATGAGCCTCGCGGCGGCAGCGCCCAGCGCGAGTGGCGGAATTGGCAGACGCGCAGGATTTAGGATCCTGTGGGGAAACCCGTGGGGGTTCGAATCCCCCCTCGCGCAGTATGCCTGCCAAGCGGTGGTCGCCAGATGTAGAAAGGTCAGCGAGAACGACGTCGCGGACCGAAGCGTCGCCGGATCAGGCCAAGGCCGATCAGCATCGTCGGCAGGCTACCGAACTGACCGATCCCGCAATAGGGGGATGAGGCAAAGGGCAACAGCGGCACAAAGAGACCGGACGGTTCCTCCTCACCAATCGGGTCCGTAACAGTTTCGGCGGGGCGTTTCAGTGCCGCGAGAGGTGGCGTCGGTCCTCGCGGCCGACGTGAAGGTGTGACAATGTGTTTGCGAAGCTGCGGGCTGGTTGGGAGCCGCAGCCGTGAAGGAGGCCGGTTCTCGTCTTGATTGAAGGGCCATCGTGGCGAGCGCTGACCGCTTGCTTACGCGCGCGGCTCTGATCCGAGCCCCAAGCGCCGGCCGCGCCGTTATCTCACGAGTAGAAACACACCCACGAGGATCACCAGCACGCCCACCGCCCGCTTCGACCAAATGTTCACCTGCTCCAGTCCCTTCGATGTGATCATCTTCTGCACCAGCCCCATCGATGTCCCGGCGACGAGGATCACCGCGCAGTGCCCCAGACTGTAGGCCACCAGCAGCACGCCCCCGAATGCGGCCCCCTTTAGCGGGATGATCGCCACTAAAGCCCCCAGGATCGGACCCGCGCATGGTATCGATGCCAAGCCGAACAACATGCCCAGCAGCAGCGCGCCGACGAATCCACGCTGCGAAGGTTTGATCCCCGCCGGTGCTGGGATCGTGAAACTCAGCACGCCCAGCAGGTGAAGCCCCATCAACAGACAGACCGCTGCGGCGATGTATTGCCACCAGCCTGCCGGCAGGATCGCGCTGGCCACAAACACACTGAGTGACATCAGGGCGAACATGAGTGTCAGGCCCGCCACGAACGCCAACGAGAGCAAGAACGACCTCGCTGTGCTGCGAGATTCCTGCCCGGCCACGTAGGCCATCATGAGCGGAATCGCCCCGAGTACGCAGGGATTCAGCGCCGTCAGCAAGCCCCCGACCAAGGCGGCCAGCGGCGCCAACCACACGTTGGTGTTGATGGTATTGACCAATGTGTCCGTGAAGCTATCGAGCATCCTCTCTCATTCCTGCTTCCCGCAGCTTCGCCAGAATCTCCTCCTTCGAGAGAAAACCGATGTGCCGCCAAGTTTCCTTTCCTTCGGTGTCATAGAATATCAGCGTCGGGATCAGTTGAATCCCGTACTTCGTCCGCGCTTCCGGGCGCTTCCACGCATCGATGAACTCGATCCGCGCGCGGCCCGCACACTCCACTTTCAGCTCCTCCAGGATCGGCGCGAGCTTCTTGCATGCTGCGCACTTGTCGGAGCCGATATCCAGCAGACGCGGGAGCTGTTTTTCGTCCGCCCGTGTGGTCGGCGCCGGTGCTGCTTCCTGTGTTGATGGCGGCGATTCGGCCGGTGCAGTCGTAGAGTGCGGCGGGAGCATTACAGGTTGGGACGCTGCGGGTGTCTTCGGGGAGAGGCGATCCCCTGTCGCTGGTGCGGAGGTTGCTGGTTGCTCGGATTCCGAGGGCAGATTCTTCGATTGGCTCGACTTGTACAGCGCCACCGCGACGACCAGCACAACCACGCCGATCACGATAACGACGTTGACGACGCTACGACTGTTCATGCGGTGTTTTCCTCTGGCTCTGCGTCATGCATGTCGCTTCACGCGGGGTGCCATGCTTTCACGCGACGCAGTCGCGGGTAAGCATGTCGAATAGCGAGGGAACATGCCTACCCGTCCCGCTTTTGCGGGCCGCGAAGGCAGGGCACCCAGCGCCCCTCCTCTGCCTCCCTGGCCCCTTGGCATCTCTTATCGCAGGTACGCCGCAACCTCTTTCGACAGATACTTGCGAAATGCCTCCTTGTTCTCCACGAGGTCCCAGACGCGCGGCAGGTCCTTCCACTTCGCCGTCTTTCCGTCAATGGTTTCGACCAGCACGACGGAGGAGGATTCCAGCTTAAAGTCCTTCTCGAAGTGCTTGTTCGCCTCCTCGTCGAGGTTGAGCACCCGCCACGTGATCCGCCCCTGTTTCACATCCTTGGCGAAGTCGCGCTCCACCGCTTCTTTCGCCTGCGATTCGATGGCGAGGCAGGTTTTGCACCGCAGCGTGCGGTGGAAGTAGTACACGACGATCAGCCTTACGTCTCGCTCGGCCTTGGTGTCCGATGCCGGCGCGGCTTCCATTACCGGTGGGGCCGGTTCGGCGCGCGGCGGCAGCTTTGCAGTTGGCACGGCGGTCGCAGTATCTGCATCCGCCTTCGCCGTCTCGGCAACCGGCCCATCGTCAGAGCGATCGCCGCATCCCGCGACAATCACGCCGCCAGCCAGCATCAACACACAAACCAGAATCCAGAACTTCCCGTTCATGGCAGTGCCACTCCATCTTGCTGCTGCTACTTGTTCTTCGACAGCGCTTCTCTGAACAGCACCGTCAACGCCACCTCGTCGGGCACCTGCCCGCTCAGCTTGACCTCACCGTCGATTGCCAATGCCGGCGTCACGATCACGCCGCGCTTGACCATCTCGCTCAGGTCGGACACTTTGCTGAGTTCATACTCGATCCCGAGCTTGTCTGCCGCCGCCTTTGCGTTCGCCGCCAGCGACGTGCATCGGGAACACCCCGGGCCAAAGACCTCGATCTTCATTATACACACCCTCAAACGATCGCGCCGTAGATCATGCCCACGACGCTCGCCATCACCACAGTCAGGGCCGTAAACACAAGCGTCTTCGTATTCCCCATGACCGAACGAATCACCAACAGGCTCGGTAGAGACAGCGCGGGGCCCGCCAGAAGCAACGCCAATGCCGGGCCGTCCGCCATGCCATGCTTCATCAGCGCCTCGAGGATCGGGATTTCCGTCAACGTCGCAAAGTAGAACAGACACCCGACCACCGATGCAATCAGATTCGAGGACAGGCTGTTGTCCCCCACCCAGCCGGCGACCAGTTGATCCGGTATCAGGGCGCTTAGAAACCCCACAAGGAACACACCCCCGAACAGCAGCGGTACCAGCATCTTCGCGAAGTCCCAGGTGTTCCGCATCCATTCGACGACCTCGCCACGGTCAAACCACCGCCACGCCATCAGCATCACCGCCAGCGCCATCGCGCCCGCGAGATACCAGCGCAGATGGTGAATCTGTATCACCCAGGTGTCTTCCTCGGTGATGGAGGCAACGTCGGTCTTTGCCAGCGTCAGCTTGTCGCCTTCCTCCAGACCTTCCACGGCAACCTTGACTTGCAGGACGATCTCGTCTCGCGTTTGCTGGAGCCTGACCGCCTGAATCTCCAGCCCGTCCACGCGACGGACCACCACGTTGTTCGGGTTGTACCAGTCGCTGAATACGAGGAACGCGATCATGCAGAAGAAGTACAGGCAGGTTTGCCACATCGAGCGTTTCGGCGCCTCGGGTTCCGGCAGGTGCATCGCCTCGGCGGAACGAACACTTTCGGACTTGCGAAAGAAGACCGCCATCAACAGGCCGATCACAACGCCGAACACGATCGCCCCGACCGCCCTTGCGAAGCCCATTTCAAACCCCAACACCCGCGCCGTCAGGAATAACGCCAGGATGTTAATCGCCGGTCCCGCGTACAGGAACGCCGACGCAGGCCCCAGCCCGGCCCCCAACCTGTAAATTCCCGCGAACATCGGCAGGACGCTGCACGAGCACACCGCAAGGATCGTTCCCGACGCGGACGCGACCGCGTAGGCCTCGACCTTGTTCGCCTTCGGGCCCAGGTGCCGAAGGACCGCCGCCTTGGACAGGAAGGTCGTGATCGCCCCCGCGATAAACAGCGCCGGGACCACACACGCCAGCGTATGCTCGCGCGCGTACCACTGGAGCATCTTGAACGCATCGAGGATCGCGACCGTCACCTTCGCGTTCGACAGCGGCAGCAGGTACGCCGCCAGGAAAACCGCAACGAACGCCGCAAAGATCTTCCACTCCCTCATAGGGCCCACCTCGACTCACCTGCCGCCATCGTAGGTTGCAGGTTGGGATAATCCACAGTGGCCATCACTGTAATGAAACGCCAATGCCACGTCATCGCCTCGCAACTGCCGCCTGGTGCGCCTTGAGGTTGCGGCGGAGGACGTTCTCGATGCAGGTGAAGAAGTCGTCCAGACAAGGGCAGTTCACGCGGTAGTAGCTCATCGCTCCGTCCTTCTCGACGTCCACAAGCCCCGCCTGCCTCAGGATCGCCAGGTGTTTCGACACTGTGGACTGGTCCGATCCCACGAACTCGGTCAGGTCGGAAACGCACGTCGGCCCGTTCTTTAGCGCGTCCAGCAGCATCAGCCGGCTGGGATGTGCCAGCGACTTGGCGATGTTCGCTCGCGCCTCGTACTGTTTCGTTGATTTCAATGCCATGCTCATATGGTCATATTACCATACGTGCATGTCTGTGTCAAGAAAAAAAGTGGGCGGGCATCCGTCACCGCCCGCCCGCCGGCATTGGACCGCCGTCCCAGCCGGATATCATCCGTATGGATCCCCCTTAGACGTAGATGCCTCCCTTACGTGCCCGCCGAGGAGTCTCCCGTCCCCGCCATGCCCTTGCCGAAGAACTTCGGCGGCTCGGCCAATGTGTAAACCCGTGTCTCCTCAGCGATTGCCCGGCGGAGGTGCTTCGGCAGTTGGAGCATCCCCAACAGCGTGCTCCCGTCGAGCATTCTCAGCTCCCCGGTCGTCTCCCTTGCCAGCCGGCGGTCGATCTCCGCGGGATCGGGCCGCACGTCGATCGGAGAGCCGCATCCCAGGATAAACCCCCACGGCGATGCATACGTCGGCACGTACGTCACGTAGGACTGCGTATGCGCAAACACCGTGCTCATCGTCCGGGCCAACCGGGCGTGCATCCCCATCTCCGCCGGCGCTACCGGGCCCGCCTGGACCACGAACACGCCCTCGGGCGCCAGCACCCGGCGTCCCTTCTGGAAGTACTCCTTCGTAAACAGCTTGAATGACGGGCCTTCCTCGATCGGGTCCGACAAGTCCGAGATAATGACGTCCCATCCCTGTTTCGTCTCGTCCAGGTAATCCAGCGCGTCGCCGATCACCACCTCCAGCCGGGGATCGTCGAATGCGTTCTGGTGCATCTCGGGCAGGTGCCGGCGACATTCATCCACAACCGCGCCGTCGATATCGATCATCACGGCCCGCTCGACCTTTCGCCAGCGCAGCACCTCTCTCGCCGTCGCACCTTCTCCTCCGCCCAGGATCAGCACCTGCTTCGGGCGTTCGTGCAGCAGCATCGCAGGATGTACCAGCGGCTCGTGGTATAGGAACTCATCGCCCACGCACGACTGCCACTTTCCGTCCAACACCAGCGCCTTGCCGTATGCCCCCGTCTCGACAATGTACATCTCCTGGAACGCCGTCTTCCGATATGCCAGCACCTTCGAGATTCCATGCGCGTAGTAATCCCACGGCGTGATGTACTCGTTCATCCAGAAATCGGCCTGTACTTCGCTACCGGGCATCGCAAGCACTCCTCGCCGTTGTCACCGAAAGACTCGTCTGTGCCGGAGTAGAGCGGTTTCACAGAAACCGTGGCGTCCGACCCTGTGTCGGACGGCGAAATCGTAGCGTCGGTCCCCGTGTCTGTGGCCCCGGCGTCTCGCCGGTGAGCCCACCGTCGGGACGGCGGTGCCACTGGTAGCGTCGGCCCCCCGTGGCCGACCTCAAGTTCAGAGCCACGACCGTAAGGGAGTCGGTCCCCGCCCCTGTCGAAAGGGCCCTACGTGCGAACGCTGACCGCTTGCTAACGCGCGCGGCTCTGACCATCCGCGCTAGACTTGACAGGGCGCTGCCGGGCGCGACGCCGCGGCCGCGGACGGTTCGGCTTGTGCGTCGCCGTCGACCTCGAGTCCGCGGGCCAGCTTCCTCATGGTGTGCCGGCCAGCCTGGAACGCTTCGACCATGTAACCGCACGCCTTCTCGGCGCTGGCGCGGTCTCCACATGTGAACACGTCCACCGCCACGTACCCGCATTCCGGCCAAGTGTGGATCGCCACATGGGATTCCGCGATCAGTGCCAATGCGGTGACGCCCTGAGGGTGAAACTTGTGCGAGACTTCGCCCAGCAGCGTGGCCATTCCCTGGTTCACGGCTTCGCGCAGTGTGCGCGTTACGAATGCCTCGTCGTCAAGCAGGTGAGACGGACAATCGTACAGCTCCAGGATGCAGTGAGTTCCAGTGGCTTCCAAGATTCCAACTCCGTGACCGCACGGCCTGCGACGACCTTCGACGAGGTCGGACGCATGGCGTCCTTCATTCCGGCGGCACGACTCCCACCGCCGATCGGGAAACACAGAGTTATACACCAACACCCTAGGACCTGAAAACCCCCCGCCGGCGCGTTTTCCACCGAAACCCCAGATTCACCCGGCATCCCCTCACGGCACCTCAAACAGCGTCGAATAGGGCCACTGTCGGCCCGATAAGGAGAAGCTGTCAACAGGCCTGAGCCCCGATTCGCACAGCCGCTGGAATAGCTCCGCATCCACAGCGGTCCAGAAGCCGTACCGCGTCGATCGCAGGCGGTGCATCTCGGACCAGTCGACATAGACGTGGCGATATCCCTGCCGCCGAAGCCAGTCGATAAGCTCGTCGGCCGAGAGCCTGCCCGCCGCCTCGGCGAAGGGGTTTCGGTTGAAGACCACACAGTAGTCGACGCCCTTACTGAGGTAGTAACGCCGGGCGTCTCCCACCATCAGGACCCTTCCACCGGAAGCAACAAGCCCGTTCAACCTGGGGACGTGCTCCTGGCCGGGCCACTGGCCGGTCTCCATCCAGTCCGTGCGACCGAATGCGTCGAAGCTCAGCAGCGACACCGAGTTCCAGGTGAAAAAGCCTCGAGTCGTGTGCGTGTTGAAGGCGAGGACCGCGACAAGGAGGGTGACCGCGACCGCCTTGGGCAAGCCGGCGCCCAGCAGCCGCCATGTTCTGCCGGCCATCACGGCGGCCGGAACGATCAACGTGACCGCGAATCTCCCTTGCAGGTGCGTCCAGATGAGCCACACGCCGGCGCCGCAGAGCAGCATCAGCCAGCACGGAGTCATGCCGCAGAAGCCCGGCGAGCATTCACCGAGAGCCGCCTTTCCAGCCGCGGTTTCGTGTTCGACGCATCTTCGTCTTGTCCGGGCCAAGCAAGCACCCGTGACGCCGGCGACAACGCCGAGCAGGATCACCGGCCCGAACAGCTTGTTCCAAGCGATCTCGTGCCATAGGCGTGTCACCCGCCGTCCGAATGGTCTGTCTTCCGGCGCGGGCAAGTGGCCCTCGTGCCACCTCTCGGCGCAGTCGTCATTCCAGATGCCCGCACGTTCAGGGAAGACTGTCCTTGCCAGCGGAAACACGGGGTTGCCTGTCCAGATTGCATTCTTGACCAGCCACGGCGCGAAGCTCAGGGCGGTCGCGAGGACAAAGGCAATCGGCAAACCAGGGCGAAAAGGCCGCGAACGAAACGCGATCCACACGGTCGCGATCGCCCAGGGTGCGAACACGGCCGGAATGGCGGTATACTTGCAGCCGCACGCCAATCCGCACAGCAGCCCTCCCGCTGCCGCCCATTTCAGCGTTGCTCCCCCCTTCGCCTTCTCCAGCCGCAGCACCGCGGTCAGCGCCAAGCCGGAAAACAGCAACATCCCGTTCTCGACGTATGCGACACCGCAGAGATAGGTCAGGAACGGGCAGGACGCGGCGAGTGAACCCGCGACGATGCCGCTGCCTCGCCCGAACTCTCGCCCGCAGAGCCAGATGCCCGCGACAGCCAACGCCGCAAGCAGCACGTTCAGCAGTTTCGCCGTGAAGACCGCCCCGATGGCGTCGCCGTGCAGGATCATCGACAGCAGGTAGAGCATCTCCACGTTAAACGGGAAGTTGCTGTAGATGTTGTGGGGCAAGTACGCGATGCGTTCTGCCTCGAAAAACTCACGAGGCGCGCCGAGGTGGTATTCCAGCACGTCGTAGCCGTTACCCTCGGCAGGCCAGAGGATGCCGGGCGGCATCGCGCCCGCGAGGACGGCCATCGCACCGAAGCCGATGATGCCCAGCCACAGCCACCGCATCTTCAGATCGGAGGAGCCGGGCACAGCGTCGCACTCGCACGGTGCGATCTGTGTAGGCGACTTGAAATGTCTCGTGGAACGTCGAATTCGCCAAATCCCCGAAACGGCGAACAGAACGAGTGCGGGGATCCAAACCGCGCGGCTCAAGATTCCCACGGTTCCCAGCCCGAGTGTCAATAGCGCCATCGCCCCGAGTCCCAATCCGGCGGATATCAGGAGGAAGTGTCGCGGCGGCTCGCGATCCAGACGAAGGCCCCAGGCAATCCAGCTTCCAAGCCCCGTCGCACAGAGCACAATGGCCAGCGCGACGCTTCCGGCTTTGAGGAGTACGCCCATCGCCGCCGGCGACACGACCGCCACGCTCAGCAGCACGCCGGCCACGGTAATGAACGCGATGGTCCACCCGCTCGCCGATTGTCCGGATTGTCTGAGGTCACGTCCGACACGGGGGTCGGACGCTACGGGTCGATGTGGGCTTGGCGACTGTTGCATGAATGTGGCTCGTCACCTTCGTGGAAACGCCGCGAGCCGGCCCGTGCGTCGCACACCGGCCGCCGTCAGTATCGCTGTTGCTTCTTCTCCACGCTCTCGGCGTACATTCGGCAGTAGCTATCGTATCGCTCCGGGGCGATCCGTCCGTCATTGACCGCCGCCTGAATCTCGCAATCGCCCTCGTGCGTGTGCGAGCAATCCTCGAAGCGACAGTCCTGGATCAGGTCCACGAACTCGACGAAGTAGGCCTCCAATGCATCGGGCTCGATCTCGGTGAGATCGAACTGCCGGAGGCCGGGCGTGTCAACGACATAGCCGCCGAAGGCCCACCGAAGCAGCCGTGCTGTGGTCGTCGTGTGTTTGCCCCGTTGCAGATCGGTCAAAGAGCCGACATCCAGCCTGAGATCCGGATCCAGGATATTCAGGAGTGAACTCTTCCCGACACCGCTGGGCCCGGCCAGGACGGACGTCTGATCGCGCAGCGCCTCGCGCAGTGAGTCGAGCCCCACTCCGCTGATGACGCTTGTGCCGAACGACTTGTAGCCGAGCCGCGTGTACCGCTCGACGACGCCCGCCGCAAAGGAATCGGCATCCAGATCCATCTTGTTGATACAGATAACGGGCAGCATCTCGCCCGTGTGGGCGGACACCAGATAGCGATCGATCAAGTGCGGGCGAAGCGTCGGTTGGTCGGCCGCCATGACGATCACGGCGATGTCGATGTTTGCCGCCACGACATGCACGCGACGTTCGTACTGCCGCAGGAGAACGGTCTTGCGCTCGGCGACGTTCTCGATCACACCCTCGGCCAGTTCCCGTGACGCGCTGACGGCATGCCGCTGCCGTCCCGCCGACTCGACGGGCCGGAATCGCACGGCGTCGCCCACAGCGACCGGGTGTCGCTCCTTGATGAGTCGTGTCCTGAGCATGCGCCGCACCGTACACGCCCAGATGCGCTTGCCGTCATCCACTTCCGCGAGGAGGCCGCGTAACGCCACCACGGTTCCGTCCAGCAGTTCAGCGTCGGCCGTCGCGTCGTCATGCACGATGATGGTGCGCTTGCGCGAGAGTCTGCCCTTCGCCCGCACGTTCTCCGACAGCTCTGCATCTTCCTGCTTGATGGTTTCTTCGCGATACTGACTCGTGAGTTCGCTCTTGCCCCGCGCTGTCTTCCCACGGTTCTTCCGCAGGTCCACGCGGACTTTCCGGCCGGCCTTTTTGGCGCCCTTACGCTTCTTAGCCACCGGCCGCCCCTTGTGTCGTCGCGCGTGCTGTTGGTTGTTGCGTTGGTTGTGACGTCGGTCGTCGTGTCGATTGGGACGTGGCCGGGCTCGTCGCCGTGGGGCGTTGCCGTCGGACTTCGACCGGATCGACCGGGGTCGGCGAAGTCGTCATCGTTGACGACGACGCCGGGATTGATCTTAGTGAAACGGCCAGCACGACCCACGCATCGGCATCAGATTCCTGTATCGCATCGCCAAACATACCGCTGCACCGTCCGCGGGCGCCGCCCCTTCCTCCGGCAAGTGTGGAGTCGGAAGCCGGCTGTGTGTCAGCGGGATCACGGTCCTCCGGCAGATCGCCTTTGGCTGGGTCCCGACCGCCGACCACACTTCCCCGGGCGCGCCGCAAGGTGCTGCGTGCCGCCTTCCCCTTCTCACAACCGGCCGCAGCCCCGTCCTTGCGGGCGAGAACCTCCGTCTCGGAGGCTTCACCTGCCACCCCCTGTTCTTCCACGCGCTCCCCTACTACGGAGCGGTCGAGTGACGCCGGCGTGTCATTCATGGATAGACTGTTCGTCGAGAGTTGACTGACAACCTCGGGAACCGGATCGACGCCGGCGACTTTCGCATCGTTGACGGACCATGCGAGGGTCGCGCTGTTCGCTCGGGCAATGTCGTCCATCTCGCGAATAAGCTGTCTCGCCTGCGGGGCTCGGACGTTCATCCGCCATTCCGCCGTCGGCGGGGCCGACCCGCTCTTGGTCGAAACGTACCTCTCAACCGGATGCTGATTGAGGGAGTAGAACGCCTCGGTCGGTCCGATCGGCTCGGGCAGCGGCTGCTCGCCAAGGTTCTGAACGTGATTCTCGCCGAGGTATGCGTTGATATGCGAGATGAGCCGGGCGCCCGTTTCCGCGTCGGTCGTGACCGCGACCCTGTTTGAGATCGTATCGAGCGGCACTGCCCGTACGTCCAGGTTCGTGAGCACGTTTTCAGCCAGGAGTTGGCCGAAGGCCTGTTCGGGCGTTGCATCTCGAAGTTCAGGCTCCGTTTCAACCGGCACGCCGGCGCTAATCGAAGGGCCGCGACTCGGCGGGGCAGCCGCGGCGAACAGATCCGCCGTGGCATCATCGTCACCATGCACGCCCTTCTTACCGTCTTCTCTCGCAAACCGTCTGCGCGAGTCTCCATTTGGAGAGTCCGAGGGTACTCCCGCGACCCGCATCTTTGCTCCGCGCTCCATCGGGTCTGGGCTCTGACGCACAGACGGACGACCCTCTACAGACCTAGGCGCGGCCAGGCCGGATTCCTTCGATGCCAACCTCTCGCCACCGCTGATGCTAGGTGCGTCTTCCTTGCCGGAGCCCTCCTCCAGTTCTGCCACAGCCAGAACGGCGGGCTCAGAAACCGTGTGCTGCATCCAGGCATACCAACCAGCCGTACACATGACGGCCACAACCGCCGCCACGGCCAAGCCCGACGCCCAGCCGGCCCATCGGGAGCTTCTCTGCGTCAGTTGTTCTCCGTCCGTCTTCTCTCCCAACAGCGCCCCGCGTTCGAGCCGAGCCGTGACGTATTCGACGAGGTCGGCCGGCGCTGCGTCCCGAGGCAGTGAGGCGACCATGCGCGACGTCTCCCTCAGCGATTCGAGGACTTCGCGGGCCTCCGCATCTTCTTCGAGGAGTCGCTCGACCTCCGCACGCTGGGCGTCCGAGAGTTCCCCGTCGTGGTAGGCAGTCAATTGCTCGTATTGTTCCGATTTGTCGGTCATCTTACTGAGCCGGATCACAGGCGAGACGCCTGTGCCACAGTTTGATCACGAAGCCGTCGCTTCCTTCTCCTTCATCCTTCATCCTTCAGCCTTCCTCCTTCTTTCAGAATCGGCGACAGGTTCCGGTGGAGCGTCAACCTCGCCCGGTGCAGCCGCGACTTCACTGTTCCCTGCGGCACGCCCAGAATCTCCGCTATCTCCTCGTAACCGAACGACTCCAGATCCCTCAAGATCACGACCGTGCGGTGTTCTTCTTCCAGGCCCGCCAGCGCCTCAAGCACGATCGCATGGCGTTCGCGGTCCGATGCCTGCTCACCCGGCGGCGGGTCGTTCGAGGCCAGTCGCTCTGATGCCGGCGAATCTCGCTCGCTCTCAACCGGACCGGCTTGGTCCAATGAGTACATCGGCTTCCGTTTGCGGCGCGCGCTCAACACCAGGTTCACCGCGATCCGAAAGACCCAAGTCGAGAACTTCGACTTCCCGCTGAATGTGCCGATCGACTGAAGAACCCTGACGAAGGCTTCCTGCGTCAGGTCTTCGGCGTCGGCACGATTGCCGCACATCCGCAGGCACGTGTTGAACACCCGATCCTGATACTGCGTGATCAGCAGGCTGAACGCATCCGCGTCCCCCTGCCGACACCGCGACACCAAGTCCGCATCATCAAAAGCGGGCACCACGCTAGCGGCCTTCACGCATCGGCCTTTCACTCAGTTTAGACGCCTGAGGCGGGCAGTCGTTCCATCTGTTCTCGGACGCGGTAGTCCTGCTCCCAGGGGAGGAGCACATATGCATCTTCTCGGACCTATTCTCCAAGACCGGTCTTTGTGGGTCAATCAGACCGTCGCAACCGTTTTTTTTTCACAGTTTTCGGGCGGTCTGCGCTCGTTTCATGGTATTATTAGAGAGTCGTGTCGGTTCTCACCCATGTCCTGGAGAAGCCCGATCCGCGACCCCGCTGCGCCCGGCGCATTCGCGGACCTGCTGGAATCCGCGCCGTGAGGACGCTGCGGATCAATGTCACGGACCGTGGCGGCTTTCAGTCCCCTCGTGTCGCTCCCTTCGACGAGCCGTCCCCGTATCCGAGTTCGAGCCTGCTGTCTTTTGAGGAGATCGCCTCGGTCGCACGGGCAGCCATCACGCACGGCATCACCGCCTTCAAGATCACCGGCGGAGAACCTTTGGCAAGGCACGATCTGCCACGCCTGATCAGCATGCTTGCCGGCCTGCCCGGAACCCGGGACCTCTCGATGACGACCGACGGGACGCTCCTCACGCAGCACGCGGAAGCCCTGAAGCTGGCCGGGCTGAACCGGATCTCGGTTCGGCTCGATTCACTCGATCGGAAGAAGTACAAGATCATCACGCGCGGGGGAAACCTCGATCAAGTGTGGCGCGGGATCGATGCCGCCGAGGCCGCCGGCTTCGATTGCCTGAAGCTTAACGTCCATGCCATGCACGGGATCAACGAGGGAGAAATCCCCGCGTTTGCCGCCTTGACCCTGCGAACAGGCCTGACGGTGCGTTTTGTCGAGTACGTGCCTTGTGAAGGTGATCCCCTTCGCGGCAGGCATCCGGATCACTTCATCAGTGAGCGTGATCTTCGCCGAGCGATTACTCGGCGTCACGGACCGCTCGTACCGGCCCCGTCCGATGCGGGATTCGGTCCGGCCATCCTGTGGCGGCTGCAAGACGCGCCCGGCAAGATCGGCTTCATCAGCGCCGTGTCCGATCCCTTCTGCAAGGGCTGCAACCGCCTGAGACTGACGCCGCAGGGCCGACTGAGAAGTTGTCGGTTTGACGGTACGGATGTGGAGCTTCGCTCGATCCTGAGGCAGCCCGCGGCTCTAACGCCGGGGCATGAAGTGGCCGCGCAATTGCACGATGCCTTCCTCGAGTGCGTCGGCGAGTAGCCTCCGAGCAAAGACGCATCCCGCGACACGGTTCTCCTACCGGATCGGTCCGCGTATAATCACCGTATGCGTTACGTCGGCACTGTCTATCGCCCGCCCAGCGAAGCGAACTCCTATCTCCTTCAGGCCACCATCGGCTGCTCGTGGAACCACTGCACCTATTGCGCCACGTACGACGGCAAGCAGTTCCGCGTGCGTCCGCTGGAAGAGACGCTGGAGGATATCGCCATGGCTGGCCGCACCTTCGGCGATCAGGTACGCAAGGTCTTCATCATGGACGGTGACGCCTTGGTGATGGAACTCGATCTCTGGGAGCCGATCCTCCAAGCGCTCAGCGCCACCTTTCCCAACCTGCGACGGGTAAGCTGCTACGCCACGGCCCCGAATCTGCTGGCCAAGTCTCAGCAGGAGCTGGCGCGCTTGCGTGAACTCGGGCTCACCTTGCTCTACATCGGTCCGGAGTCAGGCGACGACGTTACGCTGAAGCGGATTGCCAAGGGGGCCAACTCCACCGATCATGTCGAGGCCGCTGCCAAGGCCCGGCAAGCCGGCATGAAGCAGTCGTTGATCTTCCTGCTCGGCGCGGGCGGCACAGAGCGCAGCGTTGAACACGCCACAGCCTCCGCCCGACTGGCCACCGCCATGGACCCCGAGTTTCTCTCGACCTTGACGCTGATGCTCATCCCGTCCACGCCGATCTACAAGCTTGCCGAGAGCGGGCGCTATCAGATGCCGAGTGTTGAAGCCCTCCTGCGCGAGCTGCGGACCATCGTCGCGGAAACCAATCCCACAGGCACGATATTCCGTTCCAACCACGCGTCCAACTACCTCCCGATCGGAGGCCGACTGCCACGGGATCGCGAGGCCATCCTCCGGAAGATCGACGCGGCACTCGCCGGTGATGCGCCTTTCCGGCCAGAATGGTCCCGCGGCCTCTAGCAGCCCGTTGCAACACTGTGGCACCGGCGCCAGAGCCGGTGGCTTTCGTAGCTGAAAACGCGCGCGCTTATGCACTGTTTGGGGGCCCCGCCCTTTCAAGGGTGGGGGACAGACGTGGTCGACGAGCCGCGGACTTCAGTCCGCGCGGCCGTCCAAAGCTCCGAGAGGATTCGCGCAGGGAACAGCCTCGCGGGCTTCAGGCCTACGGCTCTTCCATCTGAAGACAGTTCTCCCATTCGCTGTACCGCATCAGGCTGCCTGCGAAGCATCGCCACGTTTGCACAACGGCTCACATCTCACTAGGATGACCGTACCCTCGGTATCGTCCTGCCGAGTTTGGGAGCGTCAGGGTTCCTGGTGGGCTCCGCGGTCTTCAAAGCCGTCGAAGCGCTGTTCCGCAGTGCTTGGTGGGTTCGATTCCCATCCGCTCCCGTAACAAAGGTCAGATCGTGGAGGACAGTCAGCAACAACAGGTGGTTGTCCCCTGCCCGCCCACGAGGCAGTGAACCCGTGGTTCTGGATTATTATCGAGGGAGGTTGAGCCGGGTGCCATGTCTTCACGGCCCGCAGGAGCGGGACGGGTAGGCATGTTCGCTCAGCATCCAACATGCTTACCCGCGACTTCGTCGCGTGAGAGCTTGCCGCCCGCCGAGAAAGGACTCTCGGCAAAGCGCATGGTCGCACTGCTCGTGAGAAACGCTGCCCTACGGCACGCGCCCGAAGCGCTCCAGTTGATGGATCGCCGCGCGCATGTCCTTTGGCGGCGGGGAGTCGAAACGCATCGCCTCGTTCGTGACAGGGTGGTGAAGCGAGAGCGTCTCCGCGTGGAGAGTAAGTCGGCGGATCAGGGGGCGTTCTTTGTGCTTTTTGCTTGGGTGGTACCGCGCCTTGAAAGACGAGAGCATCAACTTGGTGCCGCCGCCGTATTCGCGATCAACGACGAGCGGCATGCCAGCTGCTTCGAGGTGTGCCCGAACCTGGTGACGGATCGCCGTCCTCGGCACGCACTCGATGAGGGCGAACTCGATGAACCCGTCGCGAAGCCGCCAATCGGTCTTGGCAGGCTTCCCTTGCGTCTCGTCGGGGCGGACCTTCCCGGCGGGATGATTGAGGAGCGGTGCTTCGATCGAGCCGGAATCATCGCCCGGGCGTCCGCGGACGAGGGCGATGTGCTGGAGTTCGAGCGTGCCGTCTTCCAGTTGTCGTGCGAGTGTGTCGAGGGCCGGCGCGTTGCGGGCGAGAATCAGCAAACCGCTCGCGTCCGGTTCGACTGGCAGCGGGGACTGCGGTGTGCCATCTTCGCTGATTGTGCCCGCCGCAATCAGTTGTCCCAGAACGCCGGGCGCATCGTCGAAGTCGGTGTCGAGCGCAACACCCGCCGGCTTGTCCACGACGATGATCGCATCGTCCTCGTGGAGAACGCGAATGGCCGTGGACTTCTTGATGCGGAGATGAGCGGGCGTGTCGGAGGGATCGCTTTGCCCCTTCGCGCGAGCGTTGTGCATGTGTTTGTTCATGGTGTAGTCTGCCGGGTCGGTGCGATGTCGTGGATGGCCAGACGTGAAACAGGAACGATCGGAATGATATACACGTCGCGCACGTCCTCGATCTCGACGGCCGGCTCGACGACGACGGTGTGAACGAGTCTCGTTTTCGGATTCGTCTCGAACGCGGCCACCCTGCCGATGATCAGCGGCACCGGCAGCCCCAGTTGACCCGCGGCGCTGAAGACCAGATCGCCGAGCCTGATGCGTCCCGCTTCTCCCTCCGGCACCCCTTCCGCATCGGCCTGCACGTACTTGTACGGGACGTCTTTGATGACCATCTCCCGACGCCCGCGCCCGTGCAGGCTGCACGCGTAGTCGACGAAGCGGGGTTTCCCATCGACGACAGCGCCCACATGAACCTCGATGGGCGGGCTGTCAACGTCGCTGAGCAGTTGAACGCGGCACATGTAGGGGCTGACCTGTTCGACGCGTCCGAGCAGACATTCTCGGGTCAGAACGGCCTGCCCCGGGTCGACACCGTTCTCGTATCCCTGCTGGACGAAGACGTGGGATGCCACCCAGTCCCGCCAGCCGATACCGCGATAGGAACCCTGTTCGACGAGCAGCGAGTCTCGCGAGGCAACGATATCTCGCGCCACGACCTTCGCCGGCAGAATGGGGATGCTCAGTGGAGCGCACCCCTCCCGAAGTGCCTGAAGATCGGCCATCTCCTTGCGGAGCTGCTCCGCCAGCGCGTATTGAGCAGCCAGTGCTCGAACCAAGGCTTCTCGCTCCATCTGTTCGGACGCGGGCTCCTCGCCGATGCCCTTCATGGATTGCACGGTGCGGTGACCCGCGGCATAGAGGAGGTCTTCAGCGGGGACCATGATCTGCACAATGTGCTTGAAAGCGTCGCTCCACCGCGGAGGCAGGCAAAGTGCCACGGCGGACAACAGGAGCAGCCCGACGAACCACCCGCGCTGGCTCGGTTTGTAACGCGTCCAATCCATGACGGTATCATATCGGTGAACGCGCTGCGGCCATAGCGGCCCATCGCAAAGCTGTGGCACCAGCGTCTCGCCGGTGGTTTTTACGGCCGAGAACGGCGTTTCTGACCGCCGATTTCCTCTGTTCAACGTGCCATTAACGGCCATGCCGGCGGCGCGGCGCGCTTCCCCCCTGCTCACGCGCGCTCCACACCTACCCGAGAGGCCCGACTCCGATACAATCGCCCGCCATGAAGCGGCGGAACAAGTTCATCGACTACCTCGCGTACCTGGCCGTGCGGCTCGTGTGGGTCGTACTATCGATCTTCCCGATCGACGCCACGCTGCGTGCGATGAGATCGCTGGGACGGATCTGGTACGCGCTGCCCGGCGCCCTGCCGGAGTTGCGCATCCCTCGGTGGTTCGGCCGCGTCGCATTCCTGCGGTGGACGTTCAAGGCGGCGGCGGGCTCGAACAAGTTGCTCCTGAGGTTTCGCGAACACCGGGCCCGTGCAGAGCGCCACGTTCGCATGGCCTTTCCCGATGCGGATGAACAACAAGTCGCGCGGATCGTCCGCGGCTCGATGGAACAGCTCGTCATGTTGGCCGTCGAGGTCCTGCGTGCCCCCCATCTGCTGAACCAGTGGAGTTGGGCACGGCATGTGAAGTTGCGCAAGCTGGACGGGGCCATCCGTGTCCTGCTGCGTGACAAAGGCTGCATCATGCTCACCGGGCACTACGGCAACTGGGAGGTGTTGGGCTATACCCTCGCGATCCTCGGCTTCGATATCGTGGCGGTGATGCGGCCGTTGGACAACGAGTATCTAAATCGATTCCTGCTCGATCGGCGCGAACGCAGCGGACTCGCACTCCTGTACAAGAAAGGCGCGACGCGATCCGCCCCCGAGGTGCTCGAATCCGGCGGGTCGTTGTGCTTCATCGCCGACCAGAACGCCGGCCGCAAGGGCCTGTTCGTCGACTTCTTCGGCTACAAGGCCTCGACCTACAAGTCGATCGGGCTCCTGGCGATGGAGTACGAAGTCCCGATCGTCGTCGGCTGCGCCCGGCGGATCGGGCGGGGTTTCGAATACGAGATCTGCGTGAACCGCATCATTATGCCAAGCGATTGGCAAGGGCAAGCAGACGAACTCACCTGGATCACGACGGAGTTCTCCCAGGCAATCGAGGCATTCGTCCGCGTTGCCCCCGAGCAATACCTGTGGATTCACCGCCGATGGAAGTCCCGACCCCGAGGCGAGAAGTCCGAAGACGCCCCGCCGCTCTAATTCGACATCCCGGAATCCGCCCGACGAAACAGTAACGCCCGACCCCGCATCGGACGCCCATCCGAGCCCCGAGCGCAAGCGAGCGGGTCCCCATCCGAGCCCCGAGCGTATGCGAGGGGGTCCGTAGCGTCCGCCCCCCGCCTCGGACGCAGATCAGAGCCGCGCGCGTGAGCAAGCGGTCATTATTCGGCGCTGGACGGCCCTCGCATTTGAGTGGTGACCGCTCCCTTACGGTCGCGGCTCTGATCCTCGACGACCGACAGGGGCGTCGATCGCAACTTCCCCCGAATCTGCTCGAATCAGCGATCGAAGCACGCTGATTCCCTGGCATTCTTATCCGCCGCGCGGTATGATCGTCGCAGACACGTTACAGGAGGATTCCAAATGTTCATCCAAAGAAGACGAAATGCGTTTCGCTCGCGCAGGAGTTCTGGCGCTGCCGCACTCGTGGCCCTGGTACTTTGGGCGGGCGTTCAAGCACCCCGGTCTGCGCAGGCAATCGTGCCACCCCCGCCGCCCGGTCGTCCGGCCGTGACCACGACGTTCACCAACGCGAACCCCACGCCCATTCCAGACGCAGGTGTCTTCACTTCGACGATCGTCGTGAGCGGGCTCGACCTCGCCATTTGGGACATCGACCTGACGACGTTCATCACACACGACTTCCCAGACGAACTTGACATCACGCTGAGCGCTCCGTCCGGCGTGATCATGACGGTTACCACGGACAACGGCTTCGTCCATCCCGAGGTGTTCAACGGCACAGTCTGGGACGACCAGGCGGATCCGGGCGGTCAGGTGCCCTACACGAACAACGACGCCCTCGTCACGGATCATGACTACTTGGCCCCCGGCGTCGCTGCGAGGCTTGTCCCGGAAGAGTCGTTCGCCCCCGTGATTGCCTTTGGTGATCCGAATGGCATCTGGACACTGACGATTTCGGACGACCTGCCGCTCGGCACCGGCACGCTCCACAGTTGGTCGCTGGACATCACGACGCTGCCGGGCGGCCTACAGGGTGACGGTTTCGGGATGGCGTACAATGACGAAGACGTGCCAATCCCGGCCGGGCCATCTGTCATCGTCTCGGGAAACACGCTCGGAGCATTGGACTGGACGGGCATCGGCGGGGCAGGCGACTGTCTCGTCTTCATGGCCGTCGAATTGGACATCAGTCACACGAACAGCGCCGACCTGGACATCACGCTCGAGTCGCCCGAAGGGACGGTGGTGACGCTGACGACGGACAACGGCGGCATCTTTGATGATGTCTTCCGCAACACATCCTGGCACGATATGGCCGATCTCCTCAGCGGCCAAGTGCCCTACACCTACAACGACGGCCTCGCGACCGACCACAACTACGTCAACCTGGTTTCCGCGGGGAGTCTCGTGCCGGAAGAGTCCTTCGCCGCCTTTCAGGGTGAAAACCCGATCGGCGTGTGGTTCCTGACGATCTCGGACGACACGGCGTTGAACGGCGGCACGCTGCACGGCTGGAGACTCATCGTGGAAACAGCCTCGCAACCGGACGCGGACGCCGACGAGATCGCCGACGGCTGCGATAATTGTCCGGATGTAGCCAACATCAGCCAGGACGACGGCGACGGCGACGGGTTCGGCGACGCGTGCGATGTGTGCTTCGGTGATGATGCAACCGGGGACGCGGACGCGGACGGCGTCTGCGACGATCTGGACGTGTGCGACGGCTTCGACGATCTGCTCGATGCCGACGGCGATGGCATGCCGGACGATTGCGACAACTGTCTGGATGATGCACTGAAGGTTACCCCGGGGGTCTGTGGTTGCGGCACGCCTGAGGATCTGGGGGACACCGACGGCGATGGCGTGCTGAATTGTCTCGACAATTGCCCAACCGTCTCCAACCCGCTCCAGGAGGACACGGATGGCAACGGCACCGGTGACGCGTGCGAAGGCGGCCCGGCGCCAGCCGCCGGCTGCGGCGCCTGTGGCTCCATAGGCCTGCCCATCCTGCCAATGCTGGCGTTGTGTCTGGGCTGGGCGAAGCGCCGCCGCCTTGAGTGAACACGTAACCACAACGCAAGGAACTGCCGCGCAGAGAAAACCGCGTTTTGCGGGTTTCTGCGAGGGATTGTGACTCAGTGCGAAGTGCTGGAAGATGTCCGACTGGGCGATACAGGGCTCGAACACCCCGACAGCGATTCCCACGTAACCTCTTCAAACGATGAGCGTTTACAGCAGCCGGCAGAAAGTCCGAACGGTCCGCGCGCTGCAGAATCCGGTTCACTCGGCGCACATCCACCCCCGGCACGTAGGGCCGCTGTGATCCCACACGCGGGCCGGCAAACGGCAGAATCCAAGCTGATGACGGCTTCCGATCAGGTCGACGTGCTGAGCGGTCTGAGCCAGCATGGACGTCGAATGGCTGCCGCCGTACGCCCCGGAGCTTAACCCGGTCGAACAGGTGTGGGGCCACACGAAGTATGCCGATCTGGCGAACTACATTCCGGGCGATATCCTCGAACTCGCCCGCGAGGTCATCGACTCGATTGAGCGGACTGAATCGAACGAGACGCTGTTGCGATCCTTCTTTGCACATACGAGACTCATACTGTGAGTCATTTCTCTATTCAACGGTCAATAATCCGGCTGATTGATATGCTTGCTCAGCGCTCCGTCAATTGACGATTGGAGATTGACGATTGGGCGCATGTGCGGGGTGTGCCGGCGGAGTTCTGCGCGGGCCGTGAAGACATGGCACCTGGCCACCGGGACTGAAGGCCCCGTGCTATCTGTGTTTGGCGGTCGGCGCAAGTGCGTTGATCCGTTCCATGATGTGTTCCGCGACCTCGCGGTAGGCGGCGCGGTCTTTCTCTCGGCCTTGCCAGGGGGAAAGATCGACGGGCGGGCCGTAGCGGACGACCGCGCGGTGGAGGCGGAGGAAGGGGACGGTGACGCCGTCGCTGTAGCGGGTGCCGGAGATGTGGGCGGGGATGACGGTCGCACCGCCGCGGAGCGCCAACATGCCGACGCCTTCTTGCACTTTGAGGGGTTCATCGGGGCGCGGGATGCGGCCCTGCGGGAAGATGCCCAGGACACGGCCGTCGGCGAGATGCCGCAGCGACGCCTTGATCGAGGCGGTGTCGACGCCGGTGCGGTTGACGGGGATGCACTCGATGAGCTTGATGAGTCGGCCGAACAGTGGAATGCGCGTGTACTCGCGGGCGACCATGAAGCTGGGGTACCTGTTGGGAGAAGTGGAGATCAGCAGGAAGGGATCGATGCTGCACGCGTGATTAGCCGCCAGGATGACCGGGCCGGTCGTCGGGATCGTACACGGGCCGTGACGCCGGACCCGGGCGAGCAGGCGATTGTGAAACTCGCTGAGGTTTCGCCAGAACTCGACGGCCGGCCGGAAGCGTCCGCGCCGCAGCCTGACGCGCGTGACCCAGACGCCGGTTACGAAAAGCGTGCCCCCGACGACAATCAGGATGAACGGCACGTAGCGATCGATGTTCCGCCAGTGCGGGATTCCCAGCCAGCCGGTAGCCAACAGGATGCCCCCAACCGTGACGACGTCTTTGACGCCAAAGACGCGGCCCCTGATGTAATCCGGCACGGTCTTTTGGAGCAGCGCATTCGCGCTGACGAGGATCACCGAGCCGAACATGCACGCGAGGAAGAGGCAAGCCGCCCCGGTCCAGAAGCCGGTTTGCATAACGAAGACGACCGCAAGGGCGAGGATGGAGAGGCCTGCAAAGAGAAAAGACCATGAGATGGCGATCTGGCTCTTGAGGGCTTCGCCGAAAGCCCCGATCGCGAACGCGCCGGTCAACAGGCCGAGGCCGACGGCGGCGTTATAGTTCGCGATGTCCGCGAGGTCGCCGCCGAAGATGCCCTTGACGAGTGCCGGGATGGTCGAGCGGATGACGGTTGCGGCAGACCAGAAAATCACGGTGAAGAGGAGCAGTTCGATCACGCGGCGGTGCGACCGGCAGTAGGCCAGGCCCGTTCTGAGCCCCCGGCTGGCGGTGTTCGGCGTTCGCAGCGTCGCCCTGCGCGGCGGCGGGATGATGAAGAGGATGAATCCGGCGCTTGCGAGGAAGGTGAGTGCATCGGCGCGGAAGCACATCTTGTCACCGTAGCGCGTGACCAGGTATGCGCCGAGCAGGTACGAGGCGATGGAAGCGATCGGGCCCATGGCGTTCATGAGGCCGTTGGCGCGGATGATCTGGTCGGTCCTGACGAGCGTCGGGAGCATGGCGGCCCTGGACGGCGAAAACATGGCGGCGAAGACGCCGACGATCAGGAGCGGCGCCGCGTAGACCCATGGACTGAAGAGGCCGGTCGGGTTTCCAAGTTCGTCAAGCCTCTCCCATTGTGACCCGTCGAGGGATTTGAAGAGCCACTGAAAGAAGACAAAGAGCATGGCGAGCGCGGCGGCGCGGACGAGATCCGCCATGATCATGATCCGTTTTCGGGGCCACCTGTCGGCCAGCCACCCCATCGCCGGCCCGAAGAGGAAGAACGGCAGAAAGAAGACGAACGTCATGATGGCCATGATGCGCGTCGAGTCGGGGCGATCGAGCGCGTGCTGCATGTCGAGCAGGGCCATCTCGGAGAGATGATCGCCCAATGCGCTGACAGTGTACGCACACCAGAGCAGGATGAAGTTGCGGTTGAGGAAGATGGGCGTTTGGCGGCCCGAAACGAGTCCGAGCGACTCGGCGTGATCGGTGGTGTTCGCGGGTGGCGTCATGGATGTCAGGTGCTCGCACGGCCTCTCTGCGGCAAGGCGAGCTTACCGCCGGCCACGTACGCAAACAAGCGGGGGAAGCGGCGATAAAGGTGCTTCACACAGAAGAGCTGCGGGTTTCAACCCGCGCGGTCACTCTCTTGTCTTTGGGCATCCGCGCGGACTGAAGTTCGCGGCTCGTCTGCCGTGGGGGAAGCGCCTTCCAACATTTGCGGATTAGTGCCCGTGATCGTGGCTCTGACAGTGGGGACAGACGAATCGCTTGTTGCCACCCTTGTGGATCGCTTCGGGCGGCAGGGCGGATCGGGGGTACACGTAGAGGCAGCAGCCGCACGCGACGGTCTTCTCATCCTTGAGTTGCCTGGCGGCCCAGATGGAGAGTTCCTCCGGGAGGATGCCCCTTCCCAGGCAGATGGGACACGTTTCGTAGAAGCTGCGCAGGATGACGTCTCGAATAAAGGAGGATTTGTCCGGCACCGTGTTCAGCACATTTGCCAGATGACGGTCCACGCGAAACGAGACGACAACACCTTTGTCTTTGGCCATTTGACTCCCCATCGGGTTGGTGGCACGGTCACGCGGGGTGGTCTGCCGCCGAGTTGCCCCGTTTGCATTCGATGCTTCGTCGGGCGGAGATGCCCGCGCTGCCTCTTAGAACGATAGCAGCCTGGGGGGGGGCGGGCAAGGTATGTACAAGTAGCCCCCTACGGTTGCGCCTGCGGGACGGCGGGTCTGATCGGAGTGAACCTTGCCGTGCGGCTCCGGCGCAGTACACTGTGGGCAGGATGCGCAGGCTACCCGTTGTTGGGCGACAGCATGTGTTGAATTCCCGCCGCTTGGCGGCGGTCGGCGCGGGTGCGATGGAGCGATTGCAGAACCAAAGGAGGAGACAGTGTCTGCACGAGATCAGATAGAGCACGGGGGGGGTGGACCTCACCAAGCCGAGAGGCTCAGCCCTGAGAGCGAGTCGCGCCGGTTGCGTCGTCGCCTGACCTTCTGGCGCAGCACGGCCTGGCTGCTGGCGGGCATAGTGCTGATCGCCGGCTTCGTAGCTTGGCAGCGAGGGAATACACGCCGGCGCGATTGTCGCGGCGCGCTGCTGCATTATGCCAAGCTCGCGGAATCGTCGCAGCTGGCCGCCGAGCCGCCGGAGCTGCTGGAGTTGGAGTGGCAGCACCTGGACGCTGGTTCGATGCATCTGTCACCTTCTCACTACGTGCTTCTTGTTCCTAACTGGCCTCGCGCACCGCAGGGAGAGGAGCGATCGCCGCTGGCGATCTGCGTTGATCCCCACAGCCTCCTGTTCACGCGAGGGCGGCACGTGCTGTACCGTGACGGTGATGGGTACCACGTCGAGTGGCTTTCGGAGGAGGCGGCCGCCCCGTTGCTGTTGCAGATTCGACAGGACCGC
The DNA here is from genome assembly GCA_043813895.1 of Planctomycetota bacterium. Taxonomy (GTDB): domain Bacteria; phylum Planctomycetota; class Phycisphaerae; order UBA1845; family UTPLA1; genus CAZTAR01. The sequence continues at coordinate 35,877 of JBDRKQ010000109.1, read as the reverse complement.
TGAGAGCCTCAGATCGTCTCGGGTCGTTGGAGGCGGGTCAGCCAGCCGCCGCCGAGGACGATATCTCCGTCATACATCACCAACGCCTGACCAGGCGTGACGGCGGGCTGCGGCTCGTCGAAGCGGACGCGTACACGGCCGCCGGGCAGCGGCGTCACTTCGGCGGGAACCGGCGCATGGTTGTATCGAATCTTGACGTTTGTGCGGAGAGGTGAAGCCGGTACGCCGCCATGCCACAGCACGTCAGTCGCTACGGCCTCTTCAACGAACGTCGCCTCCCGCGGGCCGACGGTGACGGTGGCGGAGTCAGGATCGATGTCCGTCACGTAGAGCGGCGCGCCGGCGGCAATGCGCAATCCGCGGCGCTGGCCGACCGTGAACCGAGCCATGCCGTCGTGCTTTCCAAGCACTTGCCCGTTTGTATGTCTGATGTCGCCCGGCCGGAACGCGTCGGGCCTTCGCCGGTGAACGACGGGCGCGTAGTCGCGATCAGGCACGAAGCAGATGTCTTGCGAGTCCGGCTTGTCGTGCAGCGAGAGGCCGAGTCCTTTCGCAATCGCACGGACTTCCTCTTTCGAGAGGTCGCCGAGCGGGAAGCGCATCTGCCGCAGGACGTCCGGCTCGAGCTGGAAGAGAACGTAGGACTGGTCTTTGGCGAGGTGCGTCGCGCGGCGGAGCCTCGGGCGGCCCTGACGGGTGTCGATCCGGGCGTAGTGGCCGGTAGCGATGAGGTTTGCATCGACGGCCCGGGCGTAGGCGAGGAGCTTGCCGAACTTGAGCCGATGGTTGCAGAGGATGCAGGGGTTGGGCGTGCGCCCGGCGGCGTACTCGTCGGCGAAGTCGTCGATCAGTTTCGCAAAATCCGCTTCGAAGTTCAGGGCATAAAAAGGGATGCCGAGCCGGCCGGCTACGGCCCTGGCGTCTGCGGCGTCGGCGGCGGAGCAACAGCTCCGATGCCTGGGGATTCTCTCAGAATCGTGGCCCAGACGTTCCGACTGTGTCTCCTCAGCCGGGTCAACGGCGCCGAGGCGCATGAACACGCCGACGACGTCGTAGCCCTGTTCCTTGAGGAGACAAGCAGCAACACTGCTGTCCACGCCGCCGCTCATGGCGACCAGGACTTTCTCTCGCCCGTTCATGCACATAGTGTAGGGGTCAGGTTTCGGCCGTGCAAACCGGCACGGTCTCGCCTCGTTCCGGTTCGTGTTCGATTCGGAGAGTGCTTCGCTGTCGTTCGATTTCCGCGGGCCGTTTCTGGAGCCAGCCAACCGCGACGTGCGTGATGATGGGATCGAACTGCGTACCGCGACCTCGCCGGAGTTCGGAGATGACGCGTTCGACCGGAAAGCTCGTCCGGTAGCTTCGTTGCGAGAGCATCGCGTCCACGCTGTCGGCGACGTGCAGGATCCTCGCGCCGAACGGGATATCCTCCCCCGCCAGGCCGTCGGGGTAGCCGGCGCCGTTGTACCATTCGTGATGGTGCAGGACGAGCGGCAATTCGCGCTGCAAGCAGGCGGCGGACCTCAGGATTGCGGCGCCCGTAACGGGATGCTGCTTGATCACACGGTATTCGTCGGGTGTCAACGGGCCGGGCTTCGTCAGGATGGCATCCGGCACACCGATCTTGCCAACATCGTGCAGCAAGGCCGCCGTCTCGATGACTTCGAGTTGGCGCGGCGAGAGTTGGAAGGGGCGAGCCAGTTGTTTTGCGAAGCGCGACCCACGCATGGAGTGCTGCTCTGTGCTGGGATCCTTGGCCTCGACGGCCGCGACGAGAGCGGTCACAGTGTCGAGCTGGGTGCTTCGGAGTCTCTTGTGAGTGTGGGCGAGCTTCTGTCTGAGATCCTCTACCATTCTCGAGAGGCGCCGAACCTCCTCACCCCCGGCCGCGCCGTCGTCTTGGGGCTGCCGTTCGTCTTGCGCGGCCGCCCTTGATGCGGCAGCGCGCGGCCTGTCACGCAGTCCGCAAAGCCAGGGGGCCGGACTGAGTGTCAGGGACCCGGTTACGATCCTGCGTTTCATGACTTCCCCCACCAGAAACTCGGACGCTGATTGGAGAGCTTCCCGCCGGAGAGAGCTTCCCACCGGTTGGAGGATCGGTGAATGCGGATGTCGTCTTGAGAGAAATCCACGATAGCAGTATTGGCACGGCCGATTCGCGGGCTTGATTCCGAGAGAAATCCGGGAGATGCAGGCAGATCGCGGTGGGCGATGGCGGCTCCACCGCGTTTGATGGTGCGTTTGCAATTGGAGGAGGCGTACTGAAGAATACCGGTCGTGTGTTGTTCACGGTCGCGGGTTTTGTTGACTGCGTGGATTTGAGATGGCAGGTGGGCGGCGGATCATTCTAGGACTGAACAGCGGGACCAGCGCGGACGGTGTGGACGCAGTGGCGTGCGAGATCACTGGCGTTGGCGTGGGGATGCGGGTGCGCGTATTGGGACATGTTCGCCGCAAGTACCCGGCGGACCTGCGCCGGCGATTGCTTGCGGTGATGGCGCCGGCGTCAACACGGACCGAGGACCTCTGCCTCCTGAGCACGGAGGTGGGCGAAGCGTTTGCGCGAGCCGCCCGCGCGTGCGTGAAGAAGCTGGGGCTGAGGCGGATCGCCTTTGCCGGTGCTCACGGCCAGACGGTGTGTCATCTACCACCCGGTGGAGACTTGCACAGGAGCGAGAGTTCGGCGAGTTCGCGGAGTTCCGGTGATCGGCGCCGGGGGCGGCGCGTTTTCGGGACCATGCAGATCGGCGACGCGGCGATCATCGCGACGGCGCTGGGCGTGCCTGTGGTGTCCGGCTTTCGACAGGCGGACATGGCCATCGGCGGGCAGGGCGCACCGCTGGTGCCGTGGACGGACTACGTTCTCTTTCATCATCCCCGACGCAGCTTGGCTGTCCAGAACATCGGCGGCATCGCGAACATGACGTGGCTGCCGGCGGGCGGGGCGTTGGACGAGGTGATCGCCTTCGACACGGGCCCCGGCAACATGGTCATCGACGCGATGGTGCGGCACTTCACGAAAGGCCGCGAGCAGTATGACCGTGGCGGACGGCGTGCCGCGCGGGGAAAGGTCGACGAACGCGTGCTGAAACGGCTGCTGGACCACCGATTCCTGACGACGCCGCCCCCGAAGAGCTGCGGTCGTGAGGTGTTCGGCGAGAAGTGGGTGCGCGATGTGCTGCGGCGGTATTCGTCGCGGAAGTCGGCATCGGACGACTGGATCGCCACGGCGACGGCGTTTACGGCGGCGAGCATCGCAATGTCGTACGCGCTGTTCATCTCGCCGCATTGCCGGCGTTACCCCCCGGTGGACGAGGTCATTCTCTGCGGCGGCGGCGCGAAGAACCCATCGCTCGTGCGCGACCTGCTGGCATACGTATCGCTCGACGGTGCGTGCGAAGGTGTCGCGGTGAGCACGACTGCTGATTACGGAATCACGCCTCAGGCGAAGGAGGGTGTCTCGTTCGCGATGCTTGCGGCGGCCTGTGTGGACGGCGTGGCGGCGAACCTGCCCCGTGTGACGGGCGCGCGCCGCCGGGTGGTTTTGGGACAAATCGCCAGTCCGGAGCCTCGGAGATGAAGCGACGCGGCACACGAAACAGTGGTGGGCGTGGTCATCTTCTGACGGAACAGCACAATCCCAATACACGGGACCTGGACGTGCTGCCGATCGGTGATGCGTTCGACGTCATGAACGCCGAGGATTCGACGGTGCCGGCCGCGGTGGCGCATGCGAAGGGGCCGATCGTTCGGATGATCCGTCGGGTATCCGAGGCGTGGCGATGCGGCGGTCGATTGATCTACGTGGGGGCCGGCACGAGTGGGCGGCTTGGCGTGTTGGACGCGGCCGAGTGCCCGCCGACGTTTCGCAGTTCGCCACAGATGGTTCGCGGCGTCGTCGCGGGCGGGAAGAAGGCGCTGTGGCGGAGCGTCGAGGGTGCTGAGGACGACCCGGCGGCGGCGCGCGCGGCGATTCGAGAACTTGACGTCTGCGTGAAGGACGTCGTCCTCGGCATAGCGAGCGGTGGAACGACGCCCTACGTTCACGCGGCGTTGGGCGAGGCGAAGCAGCGCGGAGCGACAACGGCCTTCCTTGCATGTGTGCCAAAGTCGCAGGTCGAGGTGGCGTGCGACATCGACATCCGGGTGCTTGTCGCGGCGGAAGTACTGTCGGGCTCGACGCGGCTGAAGGCAGGCACGGCGACGAAGCTCGTGCTGAACATGATCACGACGCTCGGGATGGTGCGTTTGGGAAAGACCTACGGGAACCTGATGGTGGATCTGAACAGCCACGCCTGCCGCAAGCTCGTGGATCGGGCGACGCGTGTTGTAAGCGATGCAACCGGTCTTCCCGGGCCTGAAGCCGCGAGGTTGCTGCGGGCGGCCCGGGGGCGGGCCAAGACGGCGATTGTGATGCACCTTCTCACGATTTCGCGGGCAGAGGCGGAGGCACTGTTGGCGAGAAACAGCGGGCATGTCGGCGAGGCGCTCGGGCGTCGGAGGCGGCGTGAGATACGGGAGTGAGGTGCGTCTCTGGCGCAGGTACGTATTTAGCGTTCAGAGCGGGGTGGCATGGGTAACGAGTGGGGTGCCCGTCAGGGTATCCTACTCGTTACCCGTGGGAACACCTTGAGATTCCTCACGGGTATGCTCCGCCGCCCAACGCGACTTCGCTAACCCATGCCACCCCGGCCAAACACATACGCACGATCTGACGCTCCAGTCGGCCCATTGTCCGCTCCTGGTGCGGTGGGTAGAATGCCGCTGCAACTCGGGCGGTGCGTGAAACGGGGTAACCCTCAATGGCTTTGCAGTGATGACCCATTCGCAGGCATGGCGGCAACTCAGGGCGATGATGGTCGCCGCAGACGTTGTGACGATCTGCCTCACGTATATTCTGGCGGACATTCTCCGCTGCACGCTGTGGATGCGGCTCGATTTTCCCGATCAGTGGCCGGAGATGGTCGCAGGCTACGGCAGCAGCGTGCGGATGCACATGCGGGTGCTGGCCCTGCTGCCGCTCGGCTGGCCGCTGGTTCTGGGCCTGCTGGGGTGGTATGAGCAGCGGTGGCGGCCGTGGCGATGGGTTGTGAAGAACGCCCTGGCGGCCTCGGCAGTATTGGGAATGCTCTTGGCCGCCGCGGCGCTGCTTTTTGCAAGAGACCTGTATCCACGGGCGCAGATCGGCTTCGTGGCAGTCCTGCTGCCTGCGACCACGTCGGCGGTGCGGGGTATAAGCGTCCTGGTGGGACGGTGGATTAGCTCGCGTCAGCCACGGCACGTACTCATTGTCGGTACCGGCCGGGACGCGGTACGAATCCGCCGGCTGCTGCGATCGTACGCGTTGGGCCGGCCGGTGGTGGTCGGGCACCTCCGTGGACCCTGGGAAAGCGAACGAGGACGGATCGAGACTGGCGCGATCGTCGGTGAACTCGACCAGTTGGGCCCTGTTTTAGATGAACAGGTGGTTGACGAGGTGATCTTCTCGGCCCCGCTGGAGGAGGTTCCCGGCATCCTACCGAGCATCCGGTTGTGTGAGGAGGTGGGCGTGACGGCCCACCTACAGGCGGAGTCCATGGTATGTCATTCGGTCCCCGAGATCATGAGCTTGCACGGCGTCCCACTGCTGTCGTACTCGCCGGCGCGGCATTCTCCGGAACTTCTTTTCGTGAAACGACTTCTGGACATTGTCTTTGCGATTATCGGAATCATCCTGGCCGCGCCGATAATGTTGGTATGCGCGGTGGTGATCAAACTGACCTCACCCGGTCCGATTTTGTTTTCTCAACGTCGCAGCGGTCTGAACGGCCGGGCGTTCCGGATGCACAAGTTCCGGACGATGCGGGTGGGCGCGGAGGAGCAACTCGCGTCGCTCGCGCACATGAACGAATCCTCGGGTCCGGTGTTCAAGATCAAGCACGACCCGCGGAAGACGTGGATCGGCAGGGGGTTGCGGCGGTGGAGCCTGGACGAACTGCCGCAGCTCTTCAACGTGCTGTGCGGAGACATGTCGATCGTGGGCCCGCGTCCGCCGCTGCCTTCGGAGGTCGAGAAGTACGATCGCTGGCAGCGTCGTCGTTTGAGTATGCGACCCGGGCTGACGTGTTTGTGGCAGATCAAAGGGCGGCACCGCATCGGCTTCGAAGAGTGGATGAAGCTGGATCTGCACTACATAGACAACTGGTCGTTGCGGCTCGATTTCTTGATCATGTGCAGGACCGTGACGACGGTGCTGGGAGGAACTGGGGCGTAGGGAGTTAGCTGTCAGCTATTAGCTGTTAGCAGGGTCTCTGAAGAGACGAGCATAGGCGAGAGGCTGCGGGAATGACCTGTCTGACCAACTGGATTGTGGCGATGTCTTCGTGTCTCCTTACGCAGGCGCCGCAGTTGCAGACCGAAGGAATGCCGCCGGCCGGATCGACGGTGGAGGAGCCTTTGTCACACCGAGTGCGCGCGGAGCTACAGGTGAATCGCACCACCGTGCCCGTCGGCGGAGAGGTGACGGTGGAGTTCTCCCTGAAGAACCTCACAGACGAACCGATCCGGCTGACCGTGCCCGGCGCGTTGGAGGCGGGGGAGCGGAAAGACCAGGGGATGGGTTTGCCTCTGGAGCACGTTTTCTCCGGTGTTCATTTTCGCGCCCTGGAAGTGGCGTCGGACGACAATCCGCGTTTGGGCGATCGCGTGATGCGGAAGCCGGAGTATCCGGTTCCGGCGATTACGCTGGCACCGTTCGGTTCGGCGGGTTTGCGGTTCGACGTTGCGCGGTTCTATCCCGGCTTGCACCAGAGCGGTGTATATCGGCTGAAGTGGCTGCCGTACGGGGGAGCCCTGGAAGCGCAGCCTCTGATCATCGAAGTCGTGCAATACAAGCAAGTCGTGATGGAGACGGAGTACGGCACGCTGGCGATAGAACTGCTCTATGACCAGGCGCCGCGCCACGTGGCGAACTTCCTGGAGTTGATCGACCGGCGGTTCTACAACGGCAAGGTCTTCCATACGGTTTATCCACACCAATTTCTACTCGGGGGTTGCGGCAGCGGCGACGGCACGGGGAAGCGACCGGACGGTCTGACCCTCGCGCCGGAGTTCAACAACACGCAGTTTCTCACAGGCACGGTCGGGATGGCGCTCATCGAAGGCGATCCGGATTCCGCCAGCAGCCAGTTCTTCATCTGCCTTTCGCCGCAGCCGGCATGGCACGGCCGATACACGGCATTCGCAAGGGTTCGGGGGCCGCAGTCGCTGATGACGCTTCAGCGGTTGGGAGAAGCGGCAGTTGACGCGCAGCACCGCCCAGTCCAGCCGTTGGTGATCAAGTCCATGACGGCCGTCGATGTGCCCTACTCCCCGGACCTGCGTCGATAACCGGGGACGGATTCCGCGGTTTGCCGTAGTTCAAGCTGACCGTTTCTTGCAAAGAAGAGCCTCGGACTGAAGTCCCCGACTCCTCGACCGCGCAGGGGCTCCAGCGTTCATCGTCGGATTGCCAAGTAAGGATCGAACCGACGTTCGTCGGTCGGTTTCGGACGTTGGCGGTCGTCGTCGCGATCGGAAGAAGGGCCACGCGGGATCGCCTGCTGTGGAAGCGTGATCGGAGTCGGTTGCTTGAGCCGGAATCGGTCCGCGGGTAGGTGGCGGTCCACAAGCAGCTCGTGGTAAGTACACTCCATGACGACCTGCTCCTTCCCCTCGCCGTTTTCGCCCAGCAGAGCCCAGCCGCGCAGCAGGAACCTGTCCTGATCGACCCACACACGCAGGATTCTGTTCGTCTCCGGACCGCGGCCCCTTCGCGAAACAACGTAGCACGGACGCTCGGCGAGCCACGCGACGCCCTCCATCCGCCAGTCACGTTTGCAGCCGGCTCTGCCGGTCGAGAAGGCGGCGAGACCCTTCGTCGAAATCGAGGGTAACAGGAACGGCACACCCTTGGACAGCAGGTATGCTGCCGTCTCTTGCGGCGTGCGCGTGAAGTTCCGGTGCTTGCGATACCGTTTGCTCCCGGCGTCGTAGAACCACCAATGGCTGCCCGTGATGATCGCGACGTTCATGCCGATCTGGACGCGGCATCGGTCGGGCTCGGCGAAGTCCCAACTGATCGGCTCGACGCGCTGCGACTCGTGACGGTTGTCCCGCAAAAGCCCCCTTGCTTGTAGCGTCTCGATTCCCCTGTGGGCGGCAACGCATCGTTCGAGGATGTCACTGACCGTGACCGTTGCCGATTCGGATGTGTCGGTGACATGCTCGCGGAACGGGCCGCAGCCGGTCGAGATCAGCGATGCGAATGCGCACGCCAGACCACAGGCTGCAAGCGTCCCAGACCGACTGACGTGTGCAAGAGACATGGTCACTCCCGCCGGACCACCGCTGCCGGCACGTCGAGAGTCCCACCGCGTTGCCGACACTGGGTCTTCAAACACTCTACCCCCGCTCGCTCCTGCGGGCAACGGTGCAGGCGCGTGACGTATTATCGGTCCGGCGGTCGCGGCACGTCGCCCGGCTCGACCGGCGATGTTCGTCACCGATATTCGGACGGTCGCGAAGTTCTCACTCGGTCTTCCACGAACAGCGCGGCATGGGGTATAATCGATCCCGGTGTGGTAGGTGGATGGCGTTGAGCAGGAGCGCTGCGCTCCATGTGTCGTAGGTCTTTCGTACGGGTCAAGACAAATACGCACGGCGGCATTCGCAAGTGATACCGAAGAAACTCCACACCAAGGTTCAAGCGGAACTGCAGGCCTATCTCTCCGTCGCCTTTGGTGAAGTCACCGTTCGAATCGGCGAGGACATTCACTACAAGGGCACGAACCTCGTCATCACGAGTCCCGTATTCAAGGGCCTCTTTCCTGAGCAGCGGTTTCATCATGTTGTCCGGGCGGTCCCGCCGGAGTTCTACGATCGCTATCTGCGAAGCGGCGTCGTCTGGTTCGAATTGGCGCCGGGCGAATCCGCGACGGATCTGATGAAGATGCCGCGATCGGATGACGTCGCCGTCCGTGAAGACGAGATCGTCAGGCGGCTGGGGGACGTGGACTTCGCTCAGAAGCTCGAGTCAAAGCTCGATGGGAGGCCCGAGAGAGCCAGCGTGACCGACTTCAGGGATTCGCGTCGGATTCTGGCCAAAGCCGGTTTGAGCGAGGAGGAAGTCACCTCGGCCTGCCTGCTGCTCATCAGGCGCGGCGCGTTCTGCGACGCGCAGGTCGTTGCCGACGTGCTCCCGAAGTTGGCTGTGTAGGATTATGCGCCGGGGTGGCGGTTGCGCAAGAGCCCCCGGCCTTGGCCGGGGGGTGCGTTCCCGTATGTCGCAGGATACCCCAATGGGAGGAACAGCCTAGGGACAAGCCGGCTCGCTGGTTTCTCAAGCATCGACTCGGCGACCTTGCGCTGTACGGCCCAGGCTTGATGCTGCGCGGAAACGGGCCGGAATTGTTGTCCCGGAGGCATCAGGGACAGGATTGGCACGATGGAGCAGCCACGCAGGCACGAATCGCAGCAAGAGAGGTCGTTTCGCTTGATCCGAGCGGTTCGTTTGGATATGAATGCGGATTGAAATCTGATAAATGGGAAATGTCGGTTGAATCGGCTTGCGGGGTCTCGTAGAATCCACGTCTAACTTGCGAGGTAATGTGGGGTGCGGCGGCCTGTGAGGTTCCCGCCGTGGACGGAGCGTGCTGATGAATATGCGTACTCGAGGACGGCGACGGCTGAGCAAGATTGTCGTTCAAGCGGCGGTTGTGCCGATTCTCTTGATGACAGCCGGCTGTGACCCGGCTATCAACAACGCGGCCGCGCAGGGAATGTTCAACTTCGTCGGCGGGATATCCAGCGGGTTCATCACGTCGCTTCTCGGTGTCGTGCAGCAGAGCTTCCCATCGGCGGACATCTTGCAAGCCCTGCTGGGCGGTGGTAGCGCGCCGTACTTCACCGGCTGAGCAGGCAAAGCGTGGCGGCGAAGCCGTCCACGTGCTTGCGCGATGGGTTGACTGAGGATTCCTACACTACGCGATGCCTGCGAGGGCCCCAGAATGACGAAGCGCCGATACAATCGATACAAGCTCGTGCGGAAGCTGGCCATCGTGCTGGCAGCGGCGCCGTTGTTCCAGTTTTCTCAGTGCGTGAGCGGCTTACAGCAGGCGAGTGCCGGTGTTGCTACCGGACTCGGTGTGTCCGACAGTTGGCCGACCACGATCATCAACCTCTTTCAGAGCTTCACACAACTGATCCTCGGCGCCGGCGGCGTTGTGTGAGGAAGCTCCGCCGAGGAGCCTCCGGACCACTATCCGACCGTGATGGTGACGAAACTGACGCCTTCGCGCTCCGCGGTGTCGGCAACCGTGAGGGTAATGGTGTATTCTCCGGGCGTCGTCGCCGTGAAGGTAGGTTGAGAAGAGTCTGCGTTCTGCAGGACACCGTCTCCGAGTAGCTCGACTTCACCGTCTGCGTCCAGCACCTCCGTGATCTCCCAAGCGTACGTGAGTCCTGCCTCAGTCGCGCTGATCGTACTCCCCGAACCGAGTTGCACGAAGCTGTTCGAGCCATTGAGCAAGATAGACTGCCCGGGGTTGGCGGCGTTGCTGGATTCGGCGACGGCCACCACCGTGATCGGGCCTATCGCGTCCAAGGTGGTTGTCTCGATGATCCCAAGAGTACTGCTGAGGCCTAGCTGGATGAGTGTGCCGCCGTCGAAACAGCCGCTTTGCAGCACGAGAACGAGGGGGAGCATGAGCGCGAGTCGGGTCTTTGGCATTAAGAGTTCTTTCATGATGGACGATTCCAATTGAAAACAGAACTGGCCATCTGGGTCATGAAAGCGCCGCCCAGGCCGGTCAGACCGGTCGGGTCGCAGGTCCCCGTCGCCTGAAGGATCGGCAGCGCCGCGATCGGCACCAGCAGACGCCTACTCCATTTGTGAGCACGCTTGATCATTGGGACTCTCCGTACCGGCGAGGATTCCATGCCGTCCGGCCCCATGTCGGGACCATCGCCTGTGGCCGATGGGAGCCGGGCTGGACAACAACGCCGGGAGTGTACAGGGCGGGGCTCCGTAAGGCAACCGGGGCGAATGGCACGGTCAAACTTCGTTTGGAGCGATTTGCCGAGGGTGGCGGGCCTCCCTGCAAATCTCCCAAGCTGCGGCTTGACCGTGCCAACCGACCCGGCCGTGCCAAAAAGGCCACACGATCACCACGCCGATCAGCGTCCGCCCACAAGCGATTCACGCGGCGTGGCCGGCGGCCTACAATCCCGCACCATGGAGCCCTGTGCCGACGCCAACCGCCGCCGCCGCATCCGCCGCAAGCTCCTCACCTGGTACGATCGGCACAAACGCGATCTGCCCTGGCGGCGAACTCACGACCCCTACGCCATCTGGCTCAGCGAGGCGATGTTGCAACAGACCCAGGTCGCCACGGTGATCCCCTATTACGAACGGTTCCTCTGCCGATTCCTCACGGTCCGGGACCTCGCCGGCGCGGATCTCGACCTCGTGCTCCAGATGTGGGCCGGCCTGGGGTACTACGCAAGGGCACGCAACCTCCATCGCGCCGCCCGGGCGGTGGTGGCCGACTTCGACGGGCGGTTTCCGCACACGGTGGAGGGGCTGATGCGTCTGCCGGGCGTCGGGCGCTACACGGCCGGGGCGATCGCTTCCGTCGCGTTTGGTGTCAGAGCGGCGATCGTCGACGGCAACGTTGCCCGCGTCTGGTCGAGGATCTTCGACATTGCCAGCGATGTCCGCGAGGGAGCCGGCAAGGAGGCCGTTTGGCGGATCGCCGAGCAACTCGTGCCCCGGGTGCGGCCGGGCGACTTCAATCAGGCGGTCATGGAACTCGGCGCGACCTGCTGCGTGCCCGGCGCTGGCGCGCAGTGCGACGCCTGCCCCCTTCGGACGGAGTGTGACGCGCTGGCGGCGGGCACCGTGGCGGAAAGACCCGTCAAGGGGCGGAAAACGCGGGTCATGCCGGAGACGCACGTCGTCGCGGCGATTGAGCACTGCGGGAGTTGGCTATTCGTGCAGCGACCGGCCGACGGGCTCTGGGGCGCACTCTGGGAAATGCCAACCGTCGTCCTCAACAGCGGCACAGTCGAGACGGCAGCGGCCGATCTTGCCAAACGCCGCGTGGGCACACCATGCCACGTCGAAGCCCGACCCTTCTGCAAGTTCCAACACCAGTTGACGCACCGCACGATTCTGTTCGTCGGACACCGCTGCCGCGCAACACGCACCCTCCTCAAACGTTCCACCCCAGAGAACGCACGCTGGCTGGCGCTGGACGCAGCCGACTCACTCGGGATGTCCAAGGCGATGCGGAATGTGATCGCGGCACTCCGCGAGAGCAAGGATCAAGCAGCGTCATGATGGCGATGCGTCTGCCGCGGCCATGTGGTACTCCCGGGCCTTTAAAACGAACGCTTGAAACGCCCCTTCGGCTGAGAAATCCCGTTTCGGGATGATGATCGCCGACATCGAGCTCAGGTACAGAAAAGCGTGTTCATCGGTAACGACAATCCGGTCCACCGCCTGCCACCGGGTCTGGCTCTGCGAGAACTCGCTAGATTCAGCGAAGGCTTCCGACGTCAGTGTAACAATGTGCGGTCCAAGAAGGCATATGTTACGACCCTCGTTCAACATCTTGTCGACGGCCCTGCGAACCTCCCTGCCCGGTGACCAGAACAAGAGCAGCACCCAGAAGATCGGCAGGCCTAGCCAGAACGGCCAAATCTCCAATGCCATCTGGCCGGGCTCGTCGGAATCGAAGGTGATAAGCAGTAGCAGCACCACAAACAGAAACGTGAATGCCGCCCCTGCCAGAAGCCGTCGACGACGAATCGACGGTGAGTGTTCGCAGTGATAGACGTTGAAGGCGAGTATGTCTTCCCGTGTGATGTTAATCTCTGCTTCCATGGAACTTGCGTCTCCACAGCACCCGACTAAGATCACGCTGTCACCCTCACGTATGCACATCTTATCAGGTAACGTGACCGATGACAGGCCTGCCCACCGCGCGAATTGTGTGCTCAGCCTCCGCTCGATATAGTGCCGCACCATGGCGCAGGATTCCCGGTACCTTGGTTCCGCACGTCTCATCGCCCTGTGTACGCTCGTCTCTCGCGTCACCGGGCTGGTGCGGGACATGGCCCTTAACCATGTCTACGGACAGAACTGGGTGCAGGACGCCTTCAACTACGGCTTTCTCATCCCCAATCTCTTCCGGCGGCTCTTCGGTGAGGGGGCGCTCTCGGCCGTCTTTGTGCCGACGTTCATGGAGGTGCTCGACCGGCGCGGGCGGCCTGCCGCCTGGGTGTTGCTGGGGCGGGTTGCAGGCCTCATGGGCCTTGTGCTTGTGGTGCTGACGATCCTGCTCGAACTCGGCGTGCTGGCGTTTTGGGTCTTCGTGCCCAGCGGGCGGATGGCGACGCTCCAGTTGGGTCTGACCGGCGTCATGCTGCCGTTCATGATCGGCGCGTGCCTGCTCGCGCTCTTCTCCAGCATCCTGAACTGCCTGGAACACTTCACCGTCCCCGCGCTGCTCTCGACGGTCCTAAATGTCATGGTCTTCTCCGGCGTTGTGCTCGTCGGGCCGCTATTGGGGGAGCGACTCGAACAGCAGATATACGGCGTGGCCGTCTGCGTCCTGCTCACGGGGATCATCCAGTTGGCCATCATCATGCCTGTGCTACGCCGGCATGGCGTACAGTTTCGCCTCTCCCTGAACCACCGCGACCCCGACCTGCGGCAAATGGCGCGGATCTTCGTGCCTGTGCTGTTGGGGCAGGGCGTGCTGTTGTTCAACGTGTTCTTCGACGCGCAGATTTGCACGTTCCTCACGCGCGGCCCGCAGGACCCGGCGGCGTTTTCGTTTTTCGGTTCGCAAGTGCTGTACCCCCTGGCGCAGGGCGCCCTTTCGGCCGTGAACAATGCCCAGCGGTTGTATCAGTTTCCGCTCGGCGTGCTGGCGATCTCGCTGGCCACCGCGGCGCTGCCTTTGTTCAGCCTGTACGCAAGTCGCGGCGACACGGCCGGGCTTCGGTCCACCGTGGCACAATCGCTGCGGCTGGCAATCTTCGTCGGGCTGCCATCGGGGATCGTCGTGATCATCCTGGCCGAGCCGATCGTCTCGCTCCTGTTTGAACACGGCAAGTACGGATCGGACGCGACCGCGCGCGCCGCGTATGTCCTGCGGTTCTACGGTTTCGGTATGGCGGCGTTCTGCTGCCAGCACATTCTTCTGCGCGGGTTCTACAGTCTCAAGGACACGCTAACGCCCATGCGGATCAGTTGCTACCTGGTTGCCCTCAACGTTGCGCTCAACGTGACATTGGTCTGGCACCCGGCGATCCGCGAGGCCGCATTCGGCATCAGCACGTCGATCACGGCGTGTCTCCACGTCGGCATCTCGGTCCTGCTCCTTCGTCGCCGCTTGCACGGGCGCATCGGCGCTACGGTCGTGCTCCAATCCGCCGCAATGACTGCAATCGCCACGGCGGCCGGCGGCGGCGCGGCATGGGCGCTGCTCAATTGGACGACCGGCCTGGACCTGTCCGCGATCGGCGTGACTGGCGCGAGGCTCGTTTGCGTCTTCGGACCGCTCGCCGGTTGCGTGCTGGTCTTCTTCGCCGTGGCGAAGCTATTGCGCATGCCGGAGATCGGCTGGCTGATGACGCGGCGTGCGACCTCCTCCTCCAAAGGAGGCGGGCAACCCGGCCCGAGCCGCTGACCGGCAGGTGTGGCATAGGCGTCCCGCCTGTGAAGCAACGAGACCTTGTGTTCTTGATCCCACCGGCGAGACCCGGTGCCACAGAGCACGGTGGTGCGAGAATCCTTTCTCGCACCCACTCTGCCGAGAATCCTCTCCCGCACCCTCGCAGGATGGGAATCCTGCGAAGAGAGGTGCGAGATAGGAATCTCGCACCAGCGGAAACGTACCCCCCGGCCAAGGCCGGGGGCTCTTGGCAAGAAGCGTCTTGGGCGCCGGTACCGAGTGGCTCTGAAGAGGCCGTATAATCAACCGCATGATCACGTTTGACACGATCGCCGTTCCACCGGAGCAGTTGGGCGAGCCCGTGGACTTTCCACGCTTGTTCGGCAACGACCGCCCCGTCGAGATGGAGATCGGGTGTGGCAAAGGCGGTTTCCTGCTGAAGCAGGCGCGAACCCATCCCGAGCGGAACTACTTCGGCATTGAATGGGCGAACAAGTTCTACAAGTACGCAGCCGATCGCATGGCGCGGTGGGGCGTGGCGAACGTCCGCATCGTCCGGACCGACGCGAAGATCATCGTGACACATCGGCTGCGGCGTGAGAGCCTCTCGGCCCTCCACGTCTACCATCCGGACCCCTGGCCGAAGAAACGCCACCACAAGCGCCGCCTGATCTCGCCGGAGTTCGCGGAGGCCGTCAGTCAGGCGCTGGAACGCGGAGGCCGTTGGGCGATCCAGACGGACCACGCCGATTACTTCGAGCAGATCAAGGAGGTCGTTCTGGCCAGGCCCGAGTTTGCCCCGACGCCCTTCGAGGACGAGGAATTCGGCACGACCGCGGACGGTGCGGAGACGAACTTCGAGATCAAGTATGTCCGCGAAGGCAGGCGGATATTCCGTCTCGCGGTACGACGAGAGTGATGATCAGAAGACTCGCGACATTCGCCCTGGTTCTCCTGATTAGGGCGTACCAGTTCGCGCTGCGCCCGCTGCTCGTCGGCGGCTGCAAGTTCATCCCAAGTTGCAGCGAATACGCCGCGGAGGCGATCTCCAGGCACGGGCCGTTGCGTGGAACATGGCTTGGCGTCAGACGTGTTTGTCGCTGTCATCCCTGGAGCCGCGGCGGGTTCGATCCCGTGCCGTAGCGTCCGTAAGATCAGAGCCGCGACCGTGAGAGAGTCGGTCCTCGTCCGCACTTGAAGGGCACTTCCCGGTGGACGCTGACCGCTTGCTGACGCGCGCGGCTCTGATCGTGGTCTGTGGTTCGCTATCGCGGCGAGACTCTTCGACGTGAGCGGGTGCCGTAGCGCGTACCTTCGCCGGTAATCCGCTGTTCGTAGGGGATGCCCGCCTCCTCTACGGAGCCCCGCCGCCGCCGTTCCGCGAGGGTCTGATCGACTCGGGCGCGGACATGGTTAGCGGTTTCCTCCACGTCGTCGGTGATGAGGAACAGGTCCAAATCAGTTGGCGAGATCGTGGCATACTTCTCCAGCATCGTCTGCCGCATGAAGTCCACGAGGGGAGTCCAGAAATCCGAACCGAACAGCACGACCGGATACGCCGGGCTCTTGCCTGTCTGGATCAGCGTCATGGTTTCGAAGAACTCGTCCATGGTGCCGAAGCCGCCTGGGAAGCAGACCATGCCCAGGCAGTACTTCACGAAGATCACCTTGCGGGCGAAGAAGTAGTGAAACTCGAGGCTCACGTTCTGATACTCGTTGCCTTCTTGCTCTTGCGGCAGCGTGATGTTGAGGCCGACGGAAGTGCCGTCCGCTTGGAAGGCGCCCTTGTTCGCGGCCTCCATGATCCCGGGCCCGCCGCCCGTGATGACGGCGAAGTTCCGATGGACCAGTGCGGCCCCCAGCTTCTCCGCAGCCTGATAGTGCGGCATGTCGGGTGTGGATCGCGCGGAGCCGAAGATGCAGATCGCCTGGCCGACCTGGCTCATCGTCTCGAAACCGTCCACAAACTCTGCCATGATCCTGAACAGACGCCACGTTTCACGGGCGGGGTCCTGGTACAAATACTCGTCTGTCGACATCACATTCCTCTCTCAGGTGCGGGAATCTACCTCTTCGTCTAACATTCTACGTCGGGAGATGATCTGAGGCAACCGTGGCGAACGCGCCGGTAGAGACTCCTCGCTTGCCGGACGGAAATCGTGATACAACTTCAAGGACATCCAGTATGACCAACCTGAACCGGCAATCCGGCCCGAGGCGACCGCGAACAGGAGCTTACGACATGCGACCGAACCCTCGCCTTCTCACGTTGCTTGCCGTCGCTGCGATCTCGCTGACGGGTTTATCGTCGGTCGCCGAAGACGCACCAGTCCACGCGTACTGGCCCGCTACCGCCGAGTTGGCGGAACGCGCCTTGCAGCGACCGGCGGATGAAGTCGTGGATGCCGATGAATGGGCGTGCCGCGCGTGGGCTCTCAGCCGTTACCGTTCGGACCATGCTGCGGCTGCTGAGGCTGCCGCGAAGGCCCTGACCATCGATGCGAGTCACTACAAGGCGGATGAGATCGCAGCCATCTGCGCCAGGATTCGCGGCGACTACGAGTCGGCTTTCGAGCACTACCTCAAGCTGATCCCCACCGATCGGCCGGAGTCCGAATTCGCTCTGGCGGAGATGGACGCCTTGAACCTCACGCGGCCGCAGCGCGACAGCCTCCTCCGCTGCCTTAGGAGCACCCTCGCGGAACCATCAACCAATGCCGCTTACCGTGCGACGCTACAGCGCAGACTTGCCTCCATGCTGATCGATCGCGGCGAGTTGGAATCCGCCCAAGAGGCGGCCGCCGCCCTTGGCCCCATCAAGGACTGGATGATCATCGGGCCGTTCAGCAATGAGGAAAACGCGGGGTTCGGACAGGCCTTCGGGCCCGAAACCGAGATCGATTATAAGAAGGAGTATCAAGGGCGCGATCGCAAGATCCGCTGGCAGCGCCTTCGCCACGTCGACCCCATGGGCGCGATCGACTTCGACGCTGTGGTCTACCCTAACTCGAACGTGTTGGCCTACGCATTGACCTTCG
Source organism: Planctomycetota bacterium (assembly GCA_043813895.1). Lineage (GTDB taxonomy): Bacteria > Planctomycetota > Phycisphaerae > UBA1845 > UTPLA1 > CAZTAR01. The sequence goes on along the minus strand of JBDRKQ010000109.1, from coordinate 18,137 downwards.
TCGCCGTCGAGAGCGACACGGATGCGGTGCTTCGCTTCGGCGCGGGTAGCGCCGTCAAGGTATGGCTGAACGACCAACTGATCCTCTCCAACGATCGCGACGTGGGCTTCGCCCCCGACCAGTATGTGGTTTCCTGTCGGCTGCGCGCCGGCTGGAACAAGCTGCTGTTCAAGGTGTGCGAGCGTGGTGATGCATGGATGATGCTCGCTCGATTGACAACGCCCGACGGCCGACTGCTGAACTTCCGGCCCGGCGCCGGCGATAACGAAGACCGTGGCGAGAGCCTTCTTATCCGCAGTACGGCGGAGGCGGACGATCATGCCGTCTTTGACTACATCCCCGGGGCGTACGGCCACTTTCAGAAGCTGCGTGAGAAGCACACCGACAACCCCGCCGCAGCTTTCTACCTTGCCCTCGCGGAGACTCTCACCAATCGCAGAATGGATGCCGTGGCGACCTTCGAGCGTCTCGTCGAACTCAATCCGCGGTGCAGCGATCATCACAGGCTGCTCGCCAGGGCGTATCTCCGTGACGAGAGGCCGGAGAAGGCCCTCGTGCAAATGAAGAAGGCCCTCGACTTGGAGCCGAATCACCTCGAATGCCTGGCCGAACTGGGTCGGTTCTACGATCGAAAGGGCCTCTTCGAGAAGGCCCTCGCGACGCTGCGAAAAGCCGTGACGCTCAACCCGGATTGGCCTGACACACAGTATTACCTCCTCGAACTCTACGAACGCAAGGACTGGGAGGAACTCGTCTGGCGACAGGCCGAATGGCTCCTGGACAGGAAGCCGGACGTGCCTTGGGTGATCGAGGCCTTCGCGGATCGGTGCCGCCTGCGAGGCTATTGGGAACAAACGCGGAAGTTCTACGGCAAGGCGCTGGAAGGCGAGTACGGCAATCTCAGCGCAAGACAGGCGCTCATCTCTTTGGCGATCGATGAGCGCAGAATCGAAGACGCGCTGGATCAATACGATACCCTGCTGAAACTGGCACCGCTTTCGGTTCATTATCGGCTGGCCAAGGCGCAACTCCTGATGGAAGAGGACCGCCTTGACGAGGCTTTGGCCGTCTGCCGGTCCGCGCTTGATATCTGCGAAGCGAACTCCAGCGTGCACAAGCTGATCGGCAAGATCCATCAGCGCATGGGCAATGACGATCAAGCCATGGATGCGCTGAAGGTCGCATTGAAGTACGACCCGGACGACAAGTGGATTCGCGAGTATCTCGAGTTCCTCGAACCCGAGACGATCGCCGCTTTCGACGAATACGGTATCGACGCCGAAAGCGCCTCGGAGATCGTTCAACACCGAGCCAAGCCGGAAGACTATCCCAAAGCGGACGCGGTCAGGCTTTTGGACCATCTCGTCGTCGAGATGAACGACGACGGTTCGTATACGGCGCTGCAACATAGGATTGTGCAGATTCTCAACGATAGCGGGCGCCGCCGGTTCACGTCTATGCGCTCCGGCGGTTTCGACGCCAAGATCAAACGGGCTGTTGTCATTCAGCCGGACGGCACCGAGGTCGAGGCGTCGCGCGTCGGCAGCGGCAGCGTCAAGTTCGGGCAGTTGCAGATGGGCAGCATCATCGAGCTGAAGTCCCAGTACCGCGGCTCCGCCAACGAATGGCTGAGCCGGCACTACACGCGAACGTGGCAGTTTCAGGGGGCAGCGCCCGCCGTGCGGTCACAGTTCGTCCTCCTCGTGCCGAAATCCAGGTCGATCAACTACGCGATCCAGGGTGACCGTGCGAAGCTGACGCAGGGCGCGTTCGAGGGGCATGTCGTTTACGACTTCCGCGCGGACAACGTTCCGCTGATCGAGCCCGAGGACAACCGTCCGCCCATCTCGGACATCGCGGACATCGTGCGCGTTAGCACGATCGAGGATTGGGACGAAATCGCCCGATGGGAATACTCCCTGGTGAAGGACCAGTTCGTTGCCGACGAGGCCGTCAGGGCGAAGGCGGATGATCTCGTGCGCGGCCTCACGGAGCGCGGGGACAAGGTCCGCGCCATCGCGAACTTCGTCATGCAGAAGGTGCAGTACCGGCAGGACTATGACCGCCCCATCATGGGCATGAAGCCGCACAAGGCCGGCAACGTCCTCGAGAAGGAGGTCGGCGACTGCAAGGACAAGGCGACGCTACTCATCACGATGTTGCGTCACGCTGGCATCCCGGCCAACTACACAACCCTGCGCACCCGCGCTGCCGGCCGGCTTCACCGCGACATCCCGTCAAACCAGTGCAACCATGCCATCATCTATGTGCCCGATGAGGGGAACTTCGCAGAAGGACGGTGGATCGATGCGACGGCGAACTACTCGGGTATCGACACGCTCCCGTGGCAGAATCAGAACGCCGAAGTGCTGGTCTTCAAGGACGACGGGCAACTGATCTTCATGAATACGCCGACCGATCCGCCGACGCATTCCTTCCGGCGGTTTGACGTCGACGTGCAGCTTGCTGCCGATGGTTCGGCCGTGGTCCGCTTCACCTGGGATGCCAAAGGGCAGAACGCGGCTCGGCTGCGAAGGGCCCTTGAGGCCGAGGGTCTGCGGCGGCAGCGACTCGAGCAGTTTGCCAACATGATTTTCCCCGGCAGCCGCGTGACGTCGACCGAATTCAGCGACTTGGAGGACCGCGACGCGCCCGTGAAAATCGCGTTCAGCTTTGACGCCCCGAGCGTCGGCCAACTCAGCGGCGGCAAGATGGTGCTGCGACCGAGAGAGCTTCTCCAGCTCACGCAGTCCTACGCCGATCGCACCGAGCGGACGTTTCCGGTTTGGCTTCCGTTTACCGCAACCGAGCAGTACGCGGAGAGGTACCATTTGCCGCCGGGCTTCCAGGTCGAGACAATGCCCGGGTCCGCGAGGCTGACGACCGACTGGCTCGACTTCGAGATTGAGGTTGCGAAGGAAGACGGCGCCGTGCGGATCGAGCGCCGATTCGCGGTCAAGGCGCTGGACATCCCGAAGTCGGCGTATGACGATATCCGAGAGTTTTGCATCCAGGGAGACAAACTCCAGCGGGAGCCGCTGATCCTGATCCAGTCGGCCTCGCCGGAGACGGGGGGTGAGTGAGACTTGAGTAGTCGAAGGACCACACGTGCGGGTTTGGCGTTCAGACGGGGTGGCATGGGTAACGAATCGGGTGCCCTGCAGGGTGCCCGATTCGTTACCCGTGTGAGCACTCGGAAGTCCTCCCCACGGGTAAGCTCCGCCGCTCAATGCGGCTGCGCCAACCCATGCCACCCCCGCTGAGCACGTGGCGGATTCCAATCCGTGGGCGTTGGGCTGTCGAGCGAGTGTAAGAGGCGGAACAAGGTGGTGTTGGAGAACATGACAATGCTGAACAAGGTCAAGATGCTGTGGCCGGAGTTGGATTGGATCGAGAACGGGGACCTGCGAAAGAAGACGGCCGACACCTGGGCCAAGGCGCTCGAGTTGAGCAAGCTCGACGCGGAGGACCTGAACCGAATCCCCTTCACACTGCTGGTCAAGGACTGCCCGGTCACGTTCATGGAACACAAGCGGGCGGTCGTCCACATCTCGCGCGACGCCGCCAAGACCATGAAGGCCTTTTTCGGTGACAATCTTCCGATCAACATGGACACGGTCATCTCCGGCGCGATCCTGGCGGACGTCGGCAAGCTGCTCGAGTATGAGAAGGTCGACGGCAAGGCGACGGTCAGCGACTTCGGCCGACACGTTCGTCACCCGTTCTCCGGCGTCGGTCTGGCGATGGCGTGCGGCGTACCCAAGGAAGTCTGCCACATCATCGCCGCACACGCCGGCGAGGGTGACATGGTCAAGCGCACCACGGAAGCCTACATCGTCCACCACGCGGACTTCATGAGCTTCCTGCCGTTCAAGAATCTGTAAGCGGGCCCGTGAAGAGAATGGTTAGTTTGAATGCCCGGCTCCTTCCAGGGGTGGGGGATAGATCCCGGGCCTGTTCAATCACACGCGGAACCAGCCTGGCATGAGTGCGTTCGGTTCTTCTCAAACAGAAGTTGCGTGGGATTCAGTCACGTAGGCTTCGCTACGCGGACCAGACCTTGGGCGCGGCAGGCCGACCCCACAGTGACCTTCGACGCCAAACCCGGCCTTGAAAGACCGGTCAAGCGCGGTACAAAGTAGTATAAAGTTGTTGAGTCGCAAGTACATGCGCTCGTAGCTCAGTAGGATAGAGCATCGGATTTCAAACCGTTCTCAAAGCACTTCTGACGGCCCGGAACCGCGTTTTCTGACGCCGGCAAGGCCGCTCGAAGGCGTACGTTTCCGCGGCAAAGTGCCCTGCCGGTTGTCGCGACAACCGTCAGCAAGAGCATCGGTTTTTGGAGCCTCTTGCCCTTGCGCCGGCCAATCGCTCTGCCGAATTCCCGCAGAAACCTGCCGTGATTTCGCGCAGCGACCCTCGATCATGCTCGGGTGGGGCCATTCCGGCAGCTTTGACTCCGGGAGAGCCCGGTTGGAACCGCTCGTCGTTGTGGGCACGTCCTGCCGGTATCAGGTGCTCAGGAAGGCGCCCGCCGCCTCGATCCAGGTTTCGAAAGAACATGGCAGTTCACCAACTCTGGTTCCAACTCTGCCGCACACCGATTCCACAATGGGTCCACGGAGGCATAGTCTGGGCGCCCACCACCGGGGGATGTGCGTCGATCTGCGTGTGGTGCCCGCGCGTGGCGACAGTGCAGTCCGCGCTGCTCATGGACCGAGCCAAGATGTCGATTATCCGCGGTTCGTTGGCTGTCTCCGCATGCAATCAGCATGTGAACCGCGTGCATGACGTCCAGCTCACGCATCCTGACATATGTTCCACCGCGCCAGGGTGTTACCTTGGGGCTCTGCCCCAGACCCCGAGGTTTGTCGCGTTGTGGCGAACCGCGTTCTTGCATAAGAAGAGGGCTTGCAGGTCTCCGAGTAGTCACTGAGTACTCGATCTTTGAAGAAATCCACGTGGCGACTGATAATCATCGAGCAAGCCTCCGAGCGGTAACCTGTTAATTCGTTGGATGGAACAACAGGTACGCAAACAAGGAGGCTTGCAATGACACTGTATGCCGGGATTGACCTTCATTCAAACAACAGCTTGGTAGTTGTTCAAGACGAGGAGGACAACGTGGTTGGGCGGCGGCGTCTGGCGAACGACTTGGAGACGGTGTCGGCGTGGCTGGAGCCGTACCGGCGGGACTTGGCGGGCGTGGTCGTGGAGTCGACGTACAACTGGTATTGGCTGGTGGACGGGTTGATGGAGCAGGGTTACCGGGTACACCTGGCGAACACGGTTGCCGTCCAGCAGTACAACGGCCTGAAGTATCGCGACGATGCGTCGGATGCGCGGTGGCTGGCGAAGCTGCTTCGGCTGGGGCAGTTGCCGGAAGGACATATCTACCCGCGGGAGGAACGGGCCATTCGCGATCTGCTTCGCAAGCGGAGCCAACTTGTTCGGCTGGCCACGATGAATCTGCTGAGCATCAAGAACCTGTTTGCGCGGAACAGGGGTGAGGGCATCAGTGCGAACCGGATCAAGCAACTGACGCCGGAAGCGGTAGACGCCACCTTTGAAGATTCGAACGTGGCCCTGGCGGTCAAGAGCAACGTGAAGGTGCTGGATTGCCTGCTGGAACAGATTGTCGTGCTGGAGAAGGTCGTCCACGGCCAGGTGAGGCTGCGCAAGGGCTACAAGAAACTGCTGACCGTTCCAGGCATCGGAAAGACCCTGGCCTTGACCATCATGCTGGAGACGGGCGAGATCAGCCGGTTCCGCGATGTGGGAAACTATGTTTCGTACGGCCGTCTCGTCGGCAGTTCGCACTTGACCAACGGGAAGCGTAAAGGATCAGGCAACACCAAGAATGGCAACGCGTTCTTGTGCTGGGCGTTCATGGAGGCAGCGAACTTCGCGATTCGGCATAACCAGATGATCCGGCGCTTCGCCTCGATCGTGAGCCAGAACAGGTATGGCGTGGTCTTCATGGCCACAAGCCAAGCGACTGCTCAACCGTCATCTCTGTTGGGGACGACGGTCAGTGAATTGGACACGATCGGGTACCGACGGTTTTCTGTGGCTCTGATGAGCCAGGGGCTGGGAACGGATCCTCGCGGACCGTCCCGCAGCCTTGATCCTGATGGGTGACTGGAACGTGCCCGCCGGGCACGGTAGCCAGCCAACGAAGACCGGGATGCGTACCACGGGCAACGGCCACCGATATCGGCGATACCAGGCTTGCGGTCCGGGGAGTTTCCCAACAAACAGCTCGTCGGTTTGCCGATATACGGACCGTTGGCGCTGCCAAGAAGATGGAGAGGAGGACCGATATGCGAACAGAGGAGCCGCTCGGCAATGATACCGCCGGCTTAGATTGCATACACGGCTCAACCGAGGCTGCGCCGGCATCGGGGATTGTGCGACAGCGCCTCAAGGTGTACGGGCGCGTCCAGGGAGTCGGTTTTCGACCGCACGTGTGGCGTCTTGCCAGCGAGTTAAGGCTTGGCGGTCTTGTCGCCAACAGCGCAAACGGAGTTCTTGTCGAAGCCGAAGGTCCGGCTGGAGATCTTGAACAGTTTGCCCAGCATCTAAAGAGGAAATCGCCACCGTTGGCCATGATCACGGGCCTGTCCGTTCGGGATATACCTCTCCAAGGTGATCGCGACTTTCGCATCGTGCCCAGCACACGCGGCGAGAACCAAAACGCGGAAGTAACGCCAGACGCGGCCACATGTCAGGATTGCCTTGCCGAACTGCTTGAACCACAGAACCGGCGCTACCGGTATCCGTTTATCAATTGCACGAACTGCGGCCCGCGATACTCGATCATCCAGACGGTTCCCTACGATCGTCCCGGCACCACGATGTTACCGTTTCGGATGTGTCCGGCCTGTCAGGCGGAATACGACGACCCGGCGGATCGTCGTTTTCACGCACAGCCCAACGCTTGCGCAGCGTGTGGTCCTCGCGTCTGGCTCATCGATGCGGACGGGCAGGAGACTGCGCAAGATGCGATCCGAGTCGCAGCGGGATTGTTGTGGGGCGGTGCGATCGTCGCGGTGAAGGGAATCGGAGGCTTCCACCTGGTCTGTCGCGCTGACAGCGACTCGACGGTGGCCCGACTTCGTCGACGGAAGGCGCGCGAGGCCAAGCCGCTGGCCCTGATGGTGCCCTCTTTACAGATCGCCCGTGAACTGGCGGAGATCGACGAAGTGGCCGCTGAAGAACTGACCAGTGTCAGCCGACCGATCGTTCTGTTGCCCAAGCGGCCCCCGGCAGGGCTTTCTGAGCACGTTGCGCCGGGCACGCCCTGCCTTGGCATCATGCTTCCCTATGCGCCTGTACACCACCTGTTGTTTGCCGAGGGACTCGGCCCGTTGGTGATGACATCCGCCAACCCCAGTGACGAGCCACTGTGCAGTGGCAACGATGAGGCTCGGCGCCGGCTTGTGGGAATCGCCGATGCCTTCCTGCTGCATGACCGTGACATCGAGCGGCGCGTGGACGATTCGGTCGTCAGGGTGTTCGGCGGGAACGACTCAGCAAGGGCCCTTCCTTTCCGCGTGATCCCCGTTCGCCGTGCACGTGGGTATGCCCCCGCGCCAGTCGCGCTTAGCGAACAGGCGCCCCTGTCTATTCTGGCGGTTGGGGGTCAGTTGAAGTCCGCGGTATGCCTCGCCGCCGACAACCACGCGATCTTGAGCGAGCATCTGGGAGAGCTTTCGAATCCCGCCGCCTATCGCAACTTCGTTCATACCATCGAACGATTCAAAGATCTGTTCCGCATAGAGCCCGAAGTCGTCGCCCATGATCTGCATCCAGCCTATGCTGCCACGCGCTATGCCCAAAGTCTCGGGCTTCGGTGCGAGCGGGTTCAACATCACCACGCCCACATCGTCAGTTGCATGGCAGACAATGGCTTGAGCGGCCGCGTCGTCGGCGTGGCGTGCGACGGCACGGGTTACGGCCCCGACGGAGCGATCTGGGGATGCGAGGTGTTGGCCTGCGATGAGGTGGGCTTCCAACGGACCGCGCACCTGCACTACTTTCCCTTGTTGGGTGGCGACGCGGCGGCAAGGCAGACTTGGCGCCCCGCGCTCGGATTGTTGCATGAAGCATACGGACCGGACCTCGGCGAAGCCGCTTTCTTCGCGCTGCGACGGGTGGATCCGGAGGCAGTCCGATTCGCACGCCGGCAGCTAGGGGTCGCACGTCAGGTTCCTCAGACATCGAGCCTCGGTCGGCTTTTCGATGCGGTAACCTTCCTGCTCGGCATCTGTGACGACAATCGCTATGAGGCGGAGGCCGCGGCGAAGCTCGAAGCCCTCGCGTTGGGGAGCCTAGCGGCCGAACCGCTTGCCTATGGTTTGATCGAACCTCGAGCTGTCGGCGAAGCACCCATTACGCTCGATCCGCGTCCGCTCATCCGCGAATTGGTGGCGGGCATCGAATCTGGGCGTGCCGTGCCGGAGTTGGCTTACGCGTTCCACGAGACTGTGGCCGCCATGCTGGCCGAGGCGGCCCACCGGGCGGCTGAACGGACGGGGCTGAATCGCATCATTCTTTCGGGCGGATGCTTCGCGAATCGACTCCTGACGGAGCGAATCGTGGCTCGGCTTGGCGTTGCGGGTTGCGACGTGTTCACACATCAACGGGTACCGACGACCGACGGCGGTATTGCTTTGGGACAGGCGGTGATTGCCGCCGCGCGAGCGAGGAGGCGTATGGAATGTGCCTAGCCGTGCCGGGAAAGATCATCGAAGCACGTCAGTCCACCGGCGACCTTCTTGATGCGACCGTTGCGAAGGTTGACTTCCAGGGAACGCGGACTGATGTGAGTCTCGTCTTCACGCCCGAGGCTCAAGCCGGTGACTGGGTGTTGGTCCACGCGGGGTACGCGCTCCATGTGCTCGACGAGAAGGCGGCGCTGGAAACGTGGGCGTACCTCGAGCAGGCCGAAGTCGTCAAGGTGGAATCGTGATGCGCCACGAGAATTGGCAGGCCGTTGTGGACGAGATCGCCCGGCTCGGGCGAGACCTGGGTCGCATCCAGCTCATGGAGGTGTGCGGCACGCACACCGTCTCGCTGTTTCGCAGCGGCATCAGGTCGGTTCTCCCTTCCAACATCGAGTTGGTGAGTGGTCCGGGATGTCCGGTGTGCGTGACGTCGCAAGGTTACATCGACGTCGCCTGTCAGCTCGCGGCGAAAGACGAGGTCATCATCTGCACCTACGGCGACATGATGCGCGTGCCGGGCCGGGGCACGAGCCTGGAGACCCAGCGAGCGAAAGGAGCGCAGGTGCATGTCGTCTACTCCGCGCGCGATGCCGTGCGCACGGCGCAGCGCAATCCGGATCGGACGGTGGTCTTTCTGGCGGTTGGGTTTGAGACCACAGCGCCGGCGACGGCCGCGATCGTTCTGGAAGCGGACAAACTGGGGCTGGGAAATCTCCTGGTGCTGACGGCCCACAAGCGGGTGGTCCCGGCGATGGAGGCCTTGCTGAAGGACGGCGACATTCCGATCGACGGATTTCTGTGTCCGGGGCACGTCAGTGTCGTGACTGGCTTCCATGCATACGAGGTCATCGTCGGGAAGTATGGCAAACCGTGCGTGGTGGCAGGGTTCGAGCCGTCGCAAATGTTGGATGGGATCCGAGGGCTGTTGAGGCAGATCCGCGGCCGCCAAACCAAGCTGGAAAACGTCTATCCCGTCGCCGTGAGCGCAACAGGGAACGACGTAGCCCAGCGGATGTTGCGACAGGTCTTCGTCGTGGCAACGACGGCCTGGCGCGCGCTGGGTGGTTTGCCTGGAAGCGGTTTGGAGCTGGCGCCAGAGTTCGAACGATTCGATGCGTTGAAGCGATTCAGCCTGACCATTGGCCCCGACTACGACCCTCCGGGCTGTCGCTGCGGCGAGGTCATCCAAGGGAAGCTCAAACCGTCCGATTGCGCCCTGTTTGCAGAAGGCTGCACGCCGATGGCTCCAATCGGTCCATGCATGGTCAGCAGTGAAGGAACATGTGCCGCCTGGTACAAGTACTACCGTCCCTCGCCACAGGCGGCGCCACAGATGACGTTGACCAGGGAGTGAGGCGCCCATGAGCACGGAAGTCTCCGCGGATACAACACCACGGGTGACCCTCGCACACGGCGGTGGCGGACTGCTGATGCAGCAGTTGGTCAACAAGCACATCATCCCGCGGCTGAGTAATCGTCTGCTTAACCCGCTCGAGGACAGTGCGATCCTGCCCCGCATGTCCGGCCGAACGGTGTTCACCACCGACGCGTTCGTGGTTCAGCCGCTGGTGTTCCCCGGTGGTGACATCGGCCGCCTGGCCGTGTGTGGGACCGTCAACGATCTGGCGGTCATGGGTGCGGTCCCCCGGGCTTTGTCGCTGGCCTTGGTGATTGAGGAGGGCTTGTCCATAGAGAAGCTCGACCGCGTCATAGAGTCAATCGCGCAGGCTGCGGTCGAGGCGGACGTGCCGATCGCCACCGGTGATACCAAGGTCATCGAGCACCGTGGTGGCGATGGCCTCATCATTACCACCGCAGGCGTCGGCGAGCTGCGCAATGACGTGCACTTGTCCCTATCTCGCGTCATACCAGGCGATCGTATCATCATCAGCGGTAACTTGGCGGAGCACGGCCTGGCGATCATGTCAGTGCGAGAAGGCATCGAGTTCGATTCCGACCTCCGAAGTGACGTTGCGCCACTCAACGATCTGATAGCAGTAATGCTGGGTTGCGGCGGCGACGTCAAGTTCGTGCGCGACCCCACGCGTGGCGGCCTGGCGGGCGTGCTTTGCGACATAACGGAGGAAACTCACCGGAGCATTCACGTGGCGGAGTTGGCCCTGCCGGTATCGCCCGTCGTGCGCCATACGTCCGAGCTTCTGGGCCTTGACCCGTTGGCGGTGGCTAATGAAGGCAAGTGTGTGGCCGTTGTGGCAGATAAGGATGCGGAACGCGTGCTAGCCGCCTGTCGGCGGCACCCACTGGGCCTCCACGCCGCGATCATCGGGACGGTGGTCGAATCGTCGCCGCCGCTCGTGGAGTTGCACACGGCGATCGGCGGCGCGCGGATCGTGCAGCGCCCACTCGGGGAAGAACTTCCCCGAATCTGTTGAAGGCAACCTTCGACGCTCTCGAAAGGCAAGGTATCACCGTGCACGAGTTCGCATTGGCCCAGTCAATACTCAGGATCACGCTGGAGACGGCGGAGGCCCATCGGGCTGTGCGCGTGCGGACGGTGCGCTGCCGGATCGGAGCCATGCGGCAAGTCGTCCCATCGGTGCTGCAGACCGCCTTTCAGGCATGCTGCCTGAAGACGATGGCGGAGGGGGCCGATCTGGTGATTGAGGTTGATCCGGTGGCGGTCACGTGCGGCGCCTGCGGCGCCGTTCGCAACGTGAACAGTGTTCCCTATCAATGTCCGGCCTGCAACTCGTTTGAGATCAGCGTGGAAGGGGGTACTGCGGCGGAAGTCATGTCGACAACCATAGACCAGGAGAATAGCGATGGAGATAGCGGTCCTGCGGAATGTGCAGGAGCACAACGATGCCACGGCGGATGACATCCGAGGATTGCTGACCGCCCGCCGCGTCTGCATGATCAACGTCATGGGCGGGGCGGGTTGCGGAAAGACAACGCTGTTGGAGCGGTTGATCCCCCGGTTGGGCCCCGGATTGAGATGTGCGGTACTCGAAGGCGATATCACGACGGTCTATGACGCCGAGCGCATCGCGGACCTCGACGTGCCGGTGGTGCAGTTGCAGACGGAAGGCTCGTGTCACCTCGACGCGTGGCTGGTGCATGACGGCTTACGCGCCTTGCCCTTGGATGATGTCGATCTCGTGTTCGTCGAGAACGTGGGCAACTTGGTCTGTCCGGCCGAGTTCGACATCGGCGAGCATGCTCGCTTGGCCGTGCTGAGCGTGATGGAAGGCGACGACAAACCCGCAAAGTACCCGCTGTTGTTCTCGCGCGCGACAAACGTAGTATTGAGTAAATGTGATCTGATCAGCCACACGGACTTCGACATCGCCAAGGCTGTTCGCGCAATCCGAGTAGTGAACCCAACCGTCGCGATCATCGAGACGGGAACGGGGCTAACTGGCGATGACCGGTTGGCTCAATGGCTCATCGAACGGCAACGAGAGGTGGCCGGGACAGTGAGCAAATGCCAATGCCCTTGAGTAGGCGGACCAAACCAAGGGGCAGTCTTCGATCGCTCTGCTGCACAAAGAGACCCAAGCATATCGGACGTCGTTCGTCTCGTCCCACGTTCATACGAGAGTGTTGCTAAACATCTCGCCAGCGCGAGCATTTCGGCCGATCTGAGGTCAAAGGCGCTTGGGGGATCGTCTGGCCATCGCCCTCGGGGCATGCGCCAGAGGCTGGACACCTGAACTTCAGCGGCCTGGGACTACCCCGGAGAAGACGGTGGCCAGACCGCCCACGACATACTGCGCCGGGGCCAGCAGGACCGTCGCCAGGATCTGGGCGTGATCCAGCCGGGGCAAGCCCCTACCCGCTCAGTGGAAGCCGCGAGCCCTGGCCATGCGGCCAGGTACCAGCATGGAGCAGGTCTCTGCCAGGCTGGAGAACAAGGATGACTGACATAAAGGCGAATGAGACGTCGACAGGACCGGGCGGCGGCTGCAGAGCCGAGTCCGCCCGTGTGAAAGGATTCGCGCTCCTCTATCTCGCGATTGCGGCAGTATTCGTCGCGATGGGCCCCCGGATCTTTGCCTCCGACTGGGTCGGCTCGAGCGACTTCCACGCCTGCGTCGAGATCACTAGCTCGTTTATCGCGCTGATTGCCGCGCTGGGGTGTCTGGTATACTACTTCGGCCAGGGCCGCCGCTACTTCCTGATCATCGGGCTTGGCTTCCTCATCTGCGGCAGCGAAGACCTAATGCACGGGATCTTCGGCTTCGAGCGTCTCTTCGCCGGCAGCGGCGCGGACTTCTCCCGGTTCATCCCTGGCACCTACGTGGCGGGCCGCTCGGTGCTTGCCGTAATGATCATCGCCGCGGCCCTTCTCGAACCGTTCCTGGACAGGCTTAGACGGCTGAGATGGGAAGCCGCCGTCTTCTCGGCCGTTGCCCTGGCGATCGGCGGTGGCGTCACTACCCTGGCCTTCATGCTGCCGCTGCCGCAGTTCATCTATCCCGACCACATCATCGCGCGGCCGGTGGATTTCATCTCGGCGGTGCTGTACCTGGCTGCCTTTGCAATCACCTTGAGACGCTTCCTCCGCCAACGGGACGTTTTTACCGGCTCGCTGCTGGTGTGCATCCTGCTGAACCTGGGCGGGCAGGTCTACATGTCGTTCTCGAAGCAGCTCTTCGACGTCTTCTTCGACGTGGCCCACTGGGCCAATATCCTGAGTTACTGCATGCCAGTCGCGGGTATTACCGTCGAGGCCCTGGGTGGAATGAAAGCAGCACAGCGCGAAAGTGCCGACCGCCGGCGAGCCGAGGCGGCGCAGCGCGTGTCAGAGGAGCGTTTCCGCCAAATAGCAGACAATGCTCAGGAATGGGTCTGGGAGGTAGACGATCAGGGCGCGTACACCTACGCCAGTCCCGCGGTGACAAGGATCCTTGGGTACGACCCGGAAGAGTTGGTTGGGAGAAAGCACTTCTACGACACGTTCCATCCCGACGACCGCGAAGAACTGAAGAAAGCGGCCTTTGAGGCGTTCGCCCGAAAGGAGCCTTTTCGTGAGTTCATCAACCGGAACGTGCGCAAGGATGGCACGATTGCCTGGCTATCCACAAGCGGAGTTCCCGTGATCGATGAGCGGAGCCACCTTCGCGGGTACAGAGGTGCTGATAAGGACATCACGGACCGCAGGCATTCGGAGGAGGCGCTCAAGGCAGAACGGCAGCAGTTCATCTCGATGTTCGACGGTATGGAGGAAGCGGTTTATGTCGCCGACCCGGAGACCCACGAACTCCTGTATCTGAACGGCATCAGCAAGAAGCTGTGGGGCGACCGGCTCGGGGAGAAGTGCTACCGCGTCTTGCAGAATCGCGACGCCCCCTGCCTGTTCTGCACCAACGACCGCATCTTCGGCGAGAACCTCGGCCAGCCATACATCTGGGAATTCCAGAACGAAGTGAGTCAGCGCTGGTATCGCTGCCTTGACAGGGCCATTCGCTGGTCGGACGGCCGCATGGTCCGCTTCGAGATGGCGATCGACATCCATGAGCGCAAACAGGCGGAAGAGGAGTTGAACCAGCGTGTCCAGGAGGTGTCAGAGGCCAAGCACCGTCTCGAAGTCCTGGTGTCCGGCACCACGGAGAGGGAACAGCGCATGGTTGATCTGAAGCAGGAAGTCAACGATCTGCTGGAGGAGCTGGGGCGGAAACCGAAATACGAATCGCCGCGGACGGTCACAGAGTTGCACACCTGTGTGGGTGGCGATTCAGGCTGAGCGAGATGGAGGGCAGGCATGCCTGCTACGCTTTACTGGTTACAGTGCGGAGGATGCGGCGGGGACACGATGTCGCTGCTCAACGCGGAGTCGCCCGACATCGTCGAGCTGTTGGGCATGCTCGATGTTCAGGTGCTCTGGCATCCTTCCCTGTCGAACGGCACCTCGGACGACCATGAGCGGCTACTGGACAGCGTGCTTGCCGGTGAGCAGGCGTTGGACATCCTGTGCATTGAGGGGGCGCTTATCCGGGGGCCGGGCGGTACCGGCATGTACGATTGCCTTGCCAACAAGCCCAAGAAGAACCTGGCGGCGGGCCTCGCAAACCGGGCGCGATTCGTGGTGGCCGTTGGAACGTGCGCTAGCTTTGGAGGGATCGGCGCGGATGGTGAGGTGGAGGCTTGCGGAGCACAGTTCCTCAAATGGGACAAGGGCGGCCTTCTGGGGGAGGCATTCACCGCCCGGAGCGGTTTGCCCGTGATCAACCTGCCCGGCTGTCCCTGCCACTGCGACGTGGTGGCAGGCACCCTGACGGCGCTGGTCAAGGGCGAACAGCTCGCCCTGAACGAGCACAACGCCCCCCTGGCATGGTATGGCCTGCTGGTCCACCAGGGCTGTACGCGGAACGAGTACCACGAGTATCGGGTCGAGGAACAGGACTTCGGCGAGAAGGGGTGCCTGTTCTTTCACATGGGCTGTCATGGTCCCCTGGCTTTTGGCCCGTGCAACAAGGCGCTCTGGAACCGGCGCAGCTCCAAAACGCGGGTCGGTGTGCCGTGCCTGGGCTGCACGCGGCCGGACTTCCCGCAGACCTATCCTTTCTATCAAACGCGCAACATCGAGGGTATTCCGAAGGAACTCCCGCACGGTGTGGATCGGGCCCACTACCTGGCCTACAAGGGCATGGCGGCAGCCGCTGCGCCTGAGAGGCTGAAACGCAGAGAGACTGAGGTGTAGCCACAAGGAGGTGTCGGGTGTCCGTGCTGAGTACAGCAATCGAAGAGCCCAAGGTATCTGTGAAGAAGACGATCGACGTCCCGCTTAATCGCGTTGAAGGCGATCTCGAGATCCGCGTCGAGCTGGACGGCGGCCATGTGTCGGATGCCTGGAGCTCGGGGACTATGTTTCGCGGCTTCGAAAACATCCTCGTCGGCCGCGGCGCACTGGATGGACTGGTGATCACACCGCGCATCTGCGGCATCTGCGGCACGGCGCACCTGACAGCCGCATCGAAAGCCCTGGACGTGATCTCCGGTGCCAAGCCGCCTCCCGATGCCATCAGAATCCGCAACCTGGCCCTCATGACCGAGCACATTCAGAGTGACGCTCGCCACGGGTTCCTGATGTTCACGGCCGACTTCGCCAATCCCGCGTACAAGGACAGCTCTCTCTATGAGGAGGCTGTGAGGCGCTTCGCGCCGTTCAAGGGTGAGACCGTCATCGAGACCATCAAACATACCAAAAACGTGATCGAGATCGTGGCCATACTCGGCGGGCAATGGCCCCACTCGTCGTACATGGTCCCGGGCGGCGTCGTCGCGGGCCCAGGCATGGCCGGGGTTTCGCAGTGCGGACATTTGCTGGCAAACTACCGAGCTTGGTACGAGCGTAGAGTGCTGGGCTGTTCCATCGAACGCTGGTTGGAAGTGCGCAGTGCCACCGACTTGGACGTGTGGCTCGAGGAGAGCGCCTCCCATCGCGATAGCGATCTGGGCTTCTACATCCGGTTCGCCCGGGAGATCGGCCTGGAAACGATTGGGCGCGGGCATGGCAACTTCATCAGCTACGGATATCTCGACATCCCCCCTGGGTCTGCGGTCCGCGGGCGAAGTGACTGCCCAAGTTACCTGATTCCTGCTGGATTCGCTTGCGGAGTCGAAGTCAACCCGTTCGACCAGGGGAAGGTGGCCGAGCACGTCGCCCACTCGTGGTTTGAGGACTACGAGGGAGGCAGACATCCGTTTGAAGGCGAGACCCGTCCCTATGCCAGCGGACGGGAGGGCAGGAAGTACTCCTGGGCCAAGGCGCCCCGCTACGACGGCCTGCCTGCCGAAACCGGCCCGTTGGCGGAGATGATCATATCGGGAAACCCGCTTTTCACCGATCTGGTCGGCGCGGACGGTCCCAGCGTATTCGTCCGCGAGCTTGCCCGTCTAGTCAGACCGGCCGAACTGATGCCGGCCATGGCGCGGTGGCTTGCAGAATTGTCTTCTGATGGGGAGTTCTACATCCCCGCGCCGGAGATTGTGGATGGTGAAGGGTTCGGATTGACCGAGGCCGCCCGAGGAGCGCTCGGGCATTGGGTGAAGATCGTGGACAGCAAGATACAACACTATCAGGTCATCACGCCCACTGCGTGGAACGCCTCGCCCCGGGATTCCGATGGCGTCAGAGGATCGTGGGAGGAAGCACTCGTTGGCACGCCCGTCAAAAACCCCGCCAATCCCGTGGAATTGGGGCATGTCGTGAGATCATTCGACGCATGTTTGGTCTGCACGGTCCACGCCCTCCGGGGCGGGCAAAGCCTGAGCCGCAGGACGTTGTGAGGCACGCCATGAATCGCATCATCTGTGTCGGAAATCGATACGTCGCGCAGGATGCAGCCGGACCGATGGTGTACGACCGGCTCACGCGCAGGGAACTACCGTGTGACGTCGAGGTGATTGACGGAGGTCTCGCCGGCTTGGATCTGCTCCGGTTCCTGCCCGGCGCTGAACGCGTCGTGTTTGTGGATGCGGTGTTTGGCTCCGACCAGCCCGACGGTGTCGTGGTCCTTGACGCGGGCGACGCCGCGAAGCACGCAGACGCCGCGTACGATCACTCTGCCGGGCTCGCGTACCTGTTGCGCGTTCTGCCTCAGGTGTGCGAGGCGAAGATGCCAGAGGTCCTGCTGGTCGGCGTCCAGGGAGTACCCGATCAGAGCACGATTGCGGCTGCCGCAGACATGAGCTTGACGATTGCTGCTCAAGGCCATGTGGGAGACTCGTCGACGAAGGTGACACTCACCGGAGTGGGAGAATGAACTCAGTCGCAGTGGAACGACCGGTTGCGGATCTCGCCCGAGAAAACACCGAGCTTCGGGAGGAAGTCCGAGTTGCGAGGCGAGCGTCGGACATCACCGCACAACTCGTTGCGGAGCAGTTCTCAAGGATCGAAGAAATTCTCCTCAAGCTCGAAGAAAAGGCTCAAGCGGAGCAACAGCTTGGGCGTGAACTGGCGGAGAAGCTCCGCGAGGCCGAAACGCGCGAAGGAGAGCTTGCCCGGGAGAGAGAGCAGCTCGAGAAAATGCAAATCGCCGCAGTCAACATGATGGAGGATATCACTGCCGCCCGCGTGGTTGCCGAGGTGGCCACACAGTCCAAGAGCGAGTTCCTGGCCAACATGAGCCACGAGATACGCACGCCGATGACAGCCATCCTGGGATACGCGGAGGCCTTGCTCGATCCGGAGCAGTCCGACTCTGAGAAGCTCAACGCCATTCACACGGTCCGCCGCAACGGCGAGCACCTGCTCCAGATCATCAACGACATCCTGGACATCTCCAAGATCGAGGCGGGCAGGCTCGAAGTCGAACACATCCGCTGCTCGCCCGTTCAACTGGTTGCCGACGTGAAATCACTGATGAAGGTCCGCGCCGACGCCGAGAATCTGCCCTTCCTGACCGAGTACATCGGGACCGTGCCGGAGACCATCGAAAGCGA
>JBDRKQ010000108.1:0-4059 GCA_043813895.1 Planctomycetota bacterium | reverse complement strand
TGGTTGTTCGGCGTGAAGGGCGTGTCGAAGCCCTCCATGCTCTTGCGGTATCGCTTGAGGTCGTTGTAGTAGGCGGGCGCCTGGTGCGAGTCGATCACCTTCCACGCCCGATCGCTGACGCCGACGATCCCCAGCCCCGGCGGCAGCATCAAGGCCTTCTGCGAACCCGTGACCGCGATATCGATCCCCCACTCGTCCATCTTGAATGGGATCGTCCCGATCGACGTGATCCCATCGACCAAGCAGAGGGCATTGTTAGCTTGGCAGGCCTTGGCGATTCCCTGCGCCTCGCTCAGGGCGCAGGCACTGGTCTCGGAATGGACGAAGATGACCGCGCCGATGCCCGGGTTCTCCTTGAACTTCTTGGCGACCGCCTCGGCCTTGAAACCGTATCCGTAGTCCTGCTGGTACTCGATGTGGGGAATTCCATAGACTTTGAGGATATCCCGCCACCGCTCTCCGAACTTGCCCGCGTGGCAGACCAGGGTCTTGGAGTCCTTCTTGCAGCAACCGATGATCGCCGACTCCATCGCCATCGTGCCGCTGCCGGTCACGACCAGCGGCCGCGTCTTCGTGCCCATCACGTAACCGAGGAGCTCCACGCACTCCTTGAGCGTTTCGCGGAATCCCGCCGTGCGGTGGTGGTCCAGCGGCTGGGCCATCGCCAGCAGGGCCTCGGGGCTGACCATCGTCGGGCCGGGCGTGAACAGACGTAATTTCATCATGGTGCGATCCTCCAATTGCGGCAAAAGGGTCCGCCTGGCGGGCCTGCAATCCACGTGCCAAGCACGACCGCGTGGCGGGCAGTATAGCGTACGCGGGAGTAGCCACCAAGGTCTGCGACGGGAGTCCTGAAGACGCTCACTGGAAAACAGACAGCCGATCCGGTAGAATGTGTATATGGTCTCGAAAGCCACAATCAGCGATGTCTTGTCCCTCAGCCTTGCCGAGCGGATTCTACTCGTGCAGGACATCTGGGATAGCATCGCCAACGTTCCGGAGGCAGTCGAACTCACCGAGGCCCAGCGACAGGAGTTGAACGCCCGACTCGAAGCCTATCACCGAGACCCCACAGCCGGCTCAGCCTGGGACGCTGTGAAGTCCCGCATTTCGCAAGACAAATGACCCGCCATATCCTTATTCGCCCAGAAGCTGAGTCGGAACTGGCCGACGCCTATAGATGGTACGAAGTGCAGCGATCAGGCCTCGGATTGGAGTTGCTGCTCTCCATCGAGGCGACCATCGAGGGAATCCGCGAGAACCCGGAATCATTTCCCGTCATCCATGAAGGCATCCGCCGGGCACTCGCTCGCCGTTTTCCGTACGGGGTATTCTACTTGGTCGAGCAGGAAGCCATCGTCGTACTGGCAATCTTCCACGCCCGGCGAGACCCGAAACACTGGCAAAGCCGGTCTTAGTATGACAGCGCTAGAAAGCGTCTCGCTGGGCCGAGTGCCTAGCTGGGCCGAGAATCCCTTCTCGGCCCAACCAGAAGCAGGATTCGATCCCTACGATGCTCATGGGAAAGGTCTCCCGGAGGTGTGCGCGCCAGATAGGATCCTCACGTCAGCAGCACTTACCCATCGCGATCCTCCGAAGATTCCATGACAGCGCCTCACCGGGTACCATTACCATGAGTGGCTCTTGCCGGTGAGACGCCAGACGTATTGCACCGCGGGTGGTGTGTTTCCAAAGGAGTGATCTATGCTACAGAAGATAAAGTGGATGGGATTGGCACTCGTTTGTTTGCCGGCTGCGGCGCAAGGGCAAGAGAGGTACGAACTCAAACCGCGATTCACCGCCGGGCAGCGTTGGTCCGAGCGGCGCGTCAACACGTTCGAGATGACCACGACCGTCAAAGCCCAGCAGCAAGTCGTCGAGCAAAACCGACAGGAAACCCGCCAGACGCTGGAATTCGAGTGGGAGGCGCTCGAGGTGGCGGACAACGTGCCGACGGCCGCGCGCGTCCAGTTCGGGCCGAATTGTGGCGGCGAGGTGGAGGAGAATGGACAAAGGCAGACTATCAGATTCTCGGCGGCAGGCAAGACCATCGAGGCACGCAGGCGCCCGGATGGAGAAGTGGACATCAAGCCCGCCGACGCAAACGTGCCGGAGGTGCTCGCTATTCTGGAAGATCTGTTCGAGCCCGATCTCGGCGCGTTTCCCAAGAAGGCCCTGGCGGTTGGAGAATCGTGGTCTTGGGAGAAGCAATCCGTCGCCAACGCATTTGGCCTCGGCGAAGATGATGAGGGATCGATCACCTGTACCATCAAAAGCGTCTCGACGAAGAACAGCAGGAAGATGGCGGAAATCACCGTTCGCGTCCAACTCAAGGTCGGTGCGGCGCAACAAGGAGGCGGTCAACGAATCGCCACACTCACGGAATCGAATCTCGAAGGCTGCGGCCTGATGGACATCGCGGCAGGTCGCATGGTCGAATTGGACCTGTCGGGCAACGTCGTCGTGGGCGGGATCATCTCCGCGCCGGATGAGAACGGGAACGTCACGCCGCAGGCGGACCTGGACGGCGTCGGACGGATGACGCTCGAGCTGCGGTCGCGGCTACTGGGCGAGAAGAAACCGGACGGCCCCCGACAGGCCGTGAAGGCGGATAGCCCGGAGTTCGCGGGCGAGTACGCGAACACCGAGATGAACCTCACCCTCAGGCAAGAGGCGGATGGCTACAAAGGGGAACTCTCCTTCGGAGAGCGGAAGTTCCCGGTACGCGCGAAGGCGGATGGCGACACACTGAAAGGCGCGTTTCAGAGCGAGGAGAACTGGTTCGACTTCACCGCGAAGTTCGACGGCATCACGCTGTCCTTGACGACCGGCGGCAAGACGCACGTCCTCAAGAAGAAGATCACCCCGAAAAATCCACTTGGGGGCTCACCATCAGAAAAGACGCCGCCCAAGAAGGAAGAGCCCGCCAACCCCTTGAGCAGCAGCGCGACCGGGATTGCCGAGCCTATCAAACCAACCCAGCCCCCCCCATCACAGAAGCCAAACGGCACTAGCGCGCAAGCGCCCGCGACAACGGACTACTCGATTTATCAGTGTCTGGACACCCAGGGCTTCCGCGACGCGTCCGGGCGACCGCTCGAAGTTTTCCGGATGTTGATGCCGCAGGGATGGCGATTCTCCGGCGGTCTGACTTGGAAGGTGAACCACAAGGGCATTTACAGTATGAGCCGCGTCGACCTGGTTAACCCGGTCGAGCTGGCTTTCAAGGTTTCCTCCCCGGACGAGCGGGTCGTGATCCAGGCGTATCCGGAAGTTCACTTCGCCGATCTCCGCGGTTCTCCTGCCTACGAGATGGGCGGCTTCCCCACAGGTAGCAACTATGGCGGGTTCATCTCCTGCCCAACGATGGACCCGGCAACCTACATCACCGAGTTCGTGATCCCACGGCAACGTGGCGGGCTCCAGGACGCGCAAATCGTCGAGAGCAAGAGCCTCCCGTCGGTCGTGCAGCGTTACGACCGCGAGGCGGCAATCGTCACCGGCGCGTTACAAGGCGCCGTGGGCGGGGGCCTTTCACACCAGGCGGCCCTTGTCGTCGTGGACCACATCGTCCGCGGGTTGCCCTGTCGCGAGGCGTTTGTCGTCGCGCTGGGATACCTTCACACGCCGGGAATCACGATGTGGTCCTCCCGATTGAACCTCAGCATGATGGCGCCGCGCGACGAAGTCGACCGGTGGCAGCCGGTCATCGCCACGATGCTGAATTCCATCGAGTTCAACATGCGATGGGTAGGCGAGGTGCTGAAGGTGAAGAAGCAGGCCGAGGGTGTCGTCATCGACGTTGACAATCTCTGCCGGAAGATCGACGCCGAGATCACGGCGAACCGCTCGGAGACCAACGCGCAAATCCAGCGGGATATGTACCCTCGGCTCGCGCCGTTTTGCGACCACACCGGCGCGGATGGCAAGCGGTACTTCCTCGAGACCGACAAACAGCACCAGATGAACGAACAAGGCCAGATTCGCTCGGCCCTGACCCTGCCGGATCAAGAGGGCTGGACGCGCATGCCTGAATACACCGGTGGGTAGACAACGATC
>JBDRKQ010000107.1:0-18263 GCA_043813895.1 Planctomycetota bacterium | reverse complement strand
GAGCACCTGCCGGTAAAAACTGATCGGCCTCTGCCCCAACGCCTGCGGATTCCCAATGTTACAAGCAATCGTCCGCCGCCCCGCCTTCGCCAACTCCGCAGCCCGCTGCGGGATTGGTCCGCGTACGGCGTATTCGATTTCGACGATGTCTTGGTTGAGCGTAACGTCAAAGGACATTGTGGGTCTCTCGATATCTAGGCACGTTTACAAGAGAACTCGCTACACGGGCGTCCCGCCCGTGTAGCGGCCGACGCCCCTGTCGGCCGTCAGCGGTCGTCGGTGTTCGCCGCCGGTCGCGCCGAGGCATCCGCGTGATTATACGGGAAGACAGCAAGAAGTAATTGCGACTGCGGGTGCCCCATTCCTTCCAGGGGTGGGGGACGGACGCAATGTGGCGTTGCATGCCCCCCGGCCACTCCGTCGCCTCCGGCCTCGAGCCCGAGTTCTTCGGCTGGAAACTCCTTCCCTATGCCAGCACGAACGGCGGCACCGGCATCGCGTTCTCGAAGTCGCTGCCTTGAAGAAGCGGTCGCCCCCCCACGGCTGAAACCATGCGGTACCCGCGCATCTGTTAGATTAGCCGTAGGGCTGTGAATCCTCGAGTTGTCGCAGGGTCGTGATGAGTTTGATGGGGATACTCCATGGTGACGTCGTGTTCGGAAGAATCCCTCCACCATAGCGCCAGCGGTGGTCTTCACCGTAATGGCGAAACAACACTCCGATCCCTGCAACACGCGTCCGCTCTTTCATCATCGCCGTAATCCTCTTAGTGAGTGATTGCCAATCGAAATCGTCAAAGCAGCCCAGGGATTCAATGAGGATGATTCGGTGTTGACTGTCCGAGATGTTCTTGGTTTGATCCAGCTTCCCCTTTATCCGCTTGAGAACCCCCTCTTCAACATCGATCGACGGGTGCGTGACTCTCACGAAGGTACGCCCCATTGGCGGCGAACTGGGCGTATATAGAGGATCGCCACTCCGTCTCTTCACCTCCTTCCTTGGCACGCTCGAAAGATCAATGATCATTGACCAGTCGGTATGCTTTCCAACCTGCAGTGGGTTGGGATCATCTGCGTCGCAGAAGGTGTATACCTTGATGTCAATTGAGTTGTCGTGAGCTTCGTAAATGTGCCAAGGTCTTTTCTTCCATTCCCCTATTAGCTGTCGGACCTTGTTTGGAATTATACGTGAAACGTCTGGATTGTAGGGCGGCTCTACGATGACTTTAACTGTAACCTTGGCCCGCATCTCGTCTTGCACACGCTTCAATCCCTCGGTGATGTCGAAAGAAACTTGGTTGATCCTGTCGTATTCTTGCGAGACCTGCTGGCGAGCACACTCACAGATCCACTCAGCTCCTGACCATTGAACAGCAAAATCCGCTAGGTTGGCGCCGACGCGTGGCGCTAGTGAGACAAAGGGGGTAACCATGCGAAACCGATATGCCATCGCCAGCTCGAAGCGGCAAGCTTCGAACAATCGAGAATCGCGAAGTCGTTTGACTATCTCATCGAACGAGGCCTGCGTTCTGAACGCGTTAATGTAGGCTGCGAGTTCCAGAACTGCACTGACCTGCGTCGGGCCAGCGATTTTCAAATCGAGGAGCAATGGATGGATTCCCCATAGGCCCATCCTGCTGCTTCTGTGGGAACGTCTTTCGGCCTCCTCCAGCCATTTTGTTGAAACACACCTCAGAATAGTGTCGTAAGCCGCAGCAATATCATCGCTTTCGACGTGCAGTAGGGCGGCACACTTGCGGGCCTTCATTACTACTTCGGTGATTTCGGCGCTGCTCATCTTGACACGATCTGGCAGTCAAGCTTGCTGGGGTGCTCCGCCCCTTCAAGCGTGGGGACCGGCTGCCTTCGCCTCGATCTTCTCCATCCCGTTCATGTACTGTCGCAGCGACTTGGGGATCGTGACGGAGCCGTCCTCGTTTTGGTACAGTTCCAGAATCGGAATCAGGATTCGCGGGCTGGCGATCACGGTATTGTTCAACGTGTGGCAGAACCGAGTCTTCTTTTCGCCGTCGCGATAGCGGGTGCCCCACCCTTTCAAGGGTGGGGGACGGATGTCTCGAATCCCCGTCAGCGAATCCCGGTCTGTCCCCCACGGCTGAAGCCATGGGGCACCCGGCTGTTCGCCGCCCCTTCTACGCCTTCGTCTCGATCTTCTCCATTCCGTTCATATACTGTCGCAGCGCCTTGGGGACCGTGACGGAGCCGTCTTCGTTTTGGTATAGCTCCAGGATCGGGATCAGGATTCGCGGGCTGGCTATCACGGTGTTGTTCAGTGTGTGGCAGAACCGGGTCTTCTTCTCGCCGTCGCGGTAGCGGAGATTCAGCCGTCTGGCCTGGAAGGAGCCGAACCTTGATGCGCTGTGGGTCTCGCTGTAGCTCTTGCGAGACGGCATCCACGTTTCGAGGTCGTACATCTCCACCTTGCCCTGCCCCATGTCGCCCGTGCAGACCTGGACGATTCGATACGGCAACTCCAACGCCTGCAACACCGCTTCGGCGTTGGCGATGATCTGGTGGTGGTGCTCTTCACTCTCGCCATCGTCCGCCCGACAAACGACGACCTGTTCGACCTTGTCGAAGTAGTGGATGCGGTAGATGCCGTGTGTGTCCTTGCCGGCCGCGCCCGCCTCGCGGCGGAAACAGGTAGATGTCGCGGCGAACCGCAGCGGCAGGTCCGACTCGTCGAGAATCTCGTTGCTGTACATCGCGGTCAGAGAGACCTCCGCTGTGCCGACGAGCGACTTCTCGTCCCGCTCGCAGCGGTAGGCCTGCTCCTCGCCGCCCGGGTAGTATCCCGTCCCGTACATCATCTCGTCGCGGACGAGGACAGGCACCGTCACCGGCTCGAATCCACGGGCCGTGATCGTGTCCATCGCCAGGCGAAGCACCGCGCTGTGCAGCATCGTCCCCGCGCCGCGAAGCAGGTAATTCCGCGCCCCCGCGAGCTTCACGCCGCGCTCGATGTCGATGATGCCCAGTGCCGTGCCAAGCGCGACGTGGTCCTTCAGCTCGAATTCGAACTCTCGAGGCTCGCCGATGCGCTGTACCTCCACATTTCCACCCTCGTCATCTCCGACCGGCGTCTTCTCCGAAGGCACCTGCGGGATGGCCAGCATCAGGGTGTTGAACTCCTCGGCGTTGGTCTTGGCCTCATCCTCCAGAGCCTTGATCTGTTCGCGGAGCCTGCTCGCCTCGGCCTGGATCTTCTCTCCTTCGGCCCGCAATTCCGTCTCGGTTCGCCCATCTTCCAGGGCCTGCTGGTACCACTTGCTCTTCGGGTTTCTGTAGAGCCCCACCTGCCCGCTAAGCTCCTTGCCGGCACTCCGGAGAGAATCGGTTTCCTGCTGAATCTCCCGACGCCGGGCATCCACGGCCAGCAGCCTGTCCACATCGCAGGGAGTCCTCTTGACCTCACAGGCCCGGCGAACCTTGTCCGCATTCTCACGGATGAACTTGATATCGAGCATGACCCTTCCACATTCCTCGCAGTAGCCCTGCGGCGCTTCGTCGCCCAGGAACGGCCCTGGACGGCATTTGAGCCCGGAATCGCCGCTTGGGCCGAATCATACGGGATTCTTCACGAAATCACAGCGGCCTTGTTCGATATCAAGGGTATCAGAAGTGGGTGGCGAACTCGCCACCGCGGTTGCTCGCACCCCAGCGGCCGACGCTCCCGTCGGGCGACGATACGCTTTGCCGAGAATCCCTTCTCGGCAAATCAGGTAGAGCAAAGATCCTCTTTGCTCCCTTGCGGTGACAAAGTGGCACTTTGTCGTACCCGCCGGCCTGGGGACCGAGAAGGAACTCTCGGCCCAGCGATATTATTCGTCGGCCCCCTTTGGCTGACGCTACAGACTACGTCCGACACAGGGGTCGGACGCCACTGCTATCAGGAGGCTATCCATGCGGTTGTCCTTGACCGACGTTGCCGTGCTTTCCGTGGTCGTCTGCCTCGGATCGGGCGCCCAATGTTTCAACCCCGGTCCTCAGATGTTCGGCAAGACCGTCGACTGGCAGCAACGCACGGTGGCTACCGTCGGCGTTGCCAACTCCCGGCCGACCGTTGTCGAGGTCAACGACTTCGACGGAGACACCAGGCTCGATATTGTTGCCGGCTTCCAAGGCGACGGCGTGACCCTCCCGTCTGTCTTCATCTTCTTCCAGGACGACGTGGACAACTTTACCGCCGTCGAGATCGGCAGCCATGCCGACCTCTCGGGCGTCATCGCGCTGGCGGTCGGTGATCTGGATAACGACACACACGACGACGTCGTCGCCGCTTGCGACGGGCGCATCATCTACTTTAACAGTCCCAACGTCCCGCGGACCGCTGCGGGCTGGGCCTTCACCACCATCGCCGAGTCCGACGACGCCGGCACCGGTCAATGGAACGACGTCGCGATCGGGAGCATCGACGCAGCCAACGGTCTCGACATCGTCGCGTCCAACGAAGGCAACGACTGGTTGAGTTGGTTCGTCAACCCGGGCAACGCCGCCAACGGCACAGGCTGGACCCGCGTTCACATCGATGCCACAACGCGCAACGCCTCGGCGGGACTCGCCCTGAGCGACATCGATGGCGACGGCGACACGGACGTCTTTTCCGTCGCACCGTCGGAGACAGCCGCGCGGGTCGCGTGGTACGGGAACCCGGCGGCCCCCGCTGTCGATGCGTGGACCAAGACGACCATCGGCAACCTCAGCGGTGCGAACCGGGTGGCGGTGGGCGATCTCGACAACGACGGCGACGGCGATCTTGTCGTGACGAGCACAGTGCTGACCGGCGGGACCGGACGGATCATCGGGTGGTATCAACACCCGGTGACCGCGACCACCGCCTGGAGCGGGTATGAGTTGACCCGATACACGAGCGCGAGCCTCGGCCCGCCCGTGCCCACCGACGTCAAGGTGGCCGATGTCGACGGTGACAGCCAGCTCGATGTCATCGTCGCGACCGAGACCGCCGGGACCCTTCGCTGGTTCATCCCCGTCGGACAGCAGGCCAACCCCTGGGGCGAGAACAACATCCGCGACCTGACTGAGGACATCGGCCGGATCGCCGTGGGTGACATCGACGGTGATGGTCGCCCGGACGTCGTCGCTCCCCTCCAAGCCGCGACCACGGCCCAGGACACCATCGCATGGTTCGAGAACCCGGAGTAAGGCCCTATATCGATTTGATACTACTCAATGCCCAGCGACTCTTTGGCATGATCGACTGAGCAGCGCTGAACCAAAAGGACCTTGTGCGCCGACGTTGTTCCGCTGACAACTGACACGGCCTTGGCACTTAGGCCCATCGCATCGGCAAGCAGACTCGCGACGGCGGCGTTCGCCTTGCCGCGTTCCGGCGGCGCGGACACCCGGACTTTCAACGCATCTCCCAGCGGGCCCACGATTTGATCGCCGGACGCCCCCGGTACTACCTTCACCCGGATTTCCACGTCCTCGCCTACCGCCCGGATACAGCTCATGTCGCACCGCCCGACGCCGCGCTGCCGTTGTCGTGAGTGCGGCCGAGTTCCTGGCTCCTGCGAAACGCCGCCAGCACGGCCTCCGTGACGTGCTCGGCGACGCGACACTCACGGAGTTTGTTCATCGCAGCCTGCGTCGTTCCCCCGGGGCTGGTAACGGCCTCGCGGAGTTCCACGGGCGATGCGCCGTTCTCCAGGAGCATCGCCCCCGCGCCGACGCACGCGTGAGCGGCCAGGACCTGCGCGTCCTCCCGTTTCAGCCCTGCCGCCACACCGCCGTCCATCATCATCTCGACGAAGTAGTAGAAGTAGGCCGGCCCCGAACCGGCCACTGCCGTCACGGTATCCATCAGCGCCTCGTCATCCACTTCGACGGT
Organism: Planctomycetota bacterium; assembly: GCA_043813895.1. Taxonomy (GTDB): domain Bacteria; phylum Planctomycetota; class Phycisphaerae; order UBA1845; family UTPLA1; genus CAZTAR01. The sequence goes on along the minus strand of JBDRKQ010000107.1, from coordinate 12,392 downwards.
CACGCCGCCCGTGCGGAACAGGTGCTTGATCTCTTCCATGTCGTCCATGGAGGCGTGCTCGCCGCGAAACAGGCCTGTGACGCCCGCGCCGAGACTGAACGGCAGGTTCGGCATCGCCCGCACGACTCGGATCGGACCGTCACCGAGAGTCTGGGCGATGCGATCAGTCGAAACGCCTGCCATCACGCTGACGAACAGATGATCGCCGGATGTGCAGTCACGAATCGAGGCGGCTGCCTGGTCGAACTTCTGCGGTGTCACTGAAAGCAACACGAGACGCGCGTCGCGGACGACGTCGGCGTTGTTGTCGGCGAAATCCACGTCGAGGGGGTGTTCTCTTACCGCGCTCGATTGGGAGGCGATGATCCGCTTCCCCGCCAGGTAGTTGCTGGCGATGAGACGCCGGATCAGGATGGAGGCGATGTGCCCCGTCCCGATGACCCCGAGCGCGTACTTGTGTTCCGACACGGCTGTTCCCGCCTTTCACAGTTCGTCTGACCCGTCGTCGGCGACCCCGTCCCATAAGCAAGGCAACGATCTCACATTGTAGGATACCCACAGTGCGCTGGGCCTCGTCCTTTGATCGGCAACTCGGGCACGGCACACGATGAATGGGTCCGGCGCGGGGACGCGCTGCCCGGCGGCGGGGCGTAATTGGACACGGCAGGCCGTTTGGCATATGGTTTCGAGCCAGCGACCGACGACAACCAAATCGAACCGCGAAGCCCAGTTCAGGAGCAGCATGAACATGTCCAACATACCGCAAGCACAGCCTGTCTTCGTGGATACCACGACACTGAATGTGGACACGCCCTGCGTGATCTGCGGCTACAACCTCCGCGGGCTGACTGTGGACAAGGTCTGCCCCGAGTGCGGCTCACCGGTCGGCCGTTCAATCCACGGGAACATGCTGCGTTACGCCGATCCGAAGTGGCTGGGGTCGGTCCTGCTGGGCGTCAGGCTGACGCTGTGGCATATTCTGGCGACAATCGCCCTGGTCCTGCTGGTGGCCCTCTTCACGGAGGTCCTTGATCTCAGCCAGGTCTTTCTCATCGCTCCGATAATCGCCGTCGCCGCTTTGAGCCTGCTTGCGGCCTTTATGATCACGACGCAGGAACCCAAGATCGCGATGGAGGAGGATACGGTTACGCTCCGCCGAGTCGTTCGTGTCTGTGCTGCCGTGGCGTTTGTGGGAGACGGCATCAAGTCACTCAGTTCGCTACTGCCGGACAGCCTCGTTGTGGTCATCGCGGCGGGTGTGACGGGCCTGTTTGGCCTCGTAGCCTACTTCGGTATGTTCGTGTACTTGCGCCGCTTCGCGCTGCGCATACCCAACAAGAGGCTGGCACAGTCAACGAAACGGTGCATGTGGGGGTATCTCATCACGATGGCGGCAGGCGCAGTGTTCGGCTTTCTGGCGGGAGTCCTGGGCGCCTCCCTGGGCGGCGGGTCAGGAGGCAGTCTCGCTGGTGTCGGGATTGTCGTCTGTGTCGCGGGCGCCGCCTTCCTCGTATTCGGGATCTGGTATCTCATCCTGTTGTTTGACTACAACAGCGCATTCCGCCGTGCCCTGGAACAGTCGCGAACATTCCCCGGATGATGACAGCGCCTCAGGCACGCGCGGTCAGGCTTCGGCAAGACCTTCACGGATTGCGAACCGGCTGAGGTCAACGCGGTCGTGGATGTCCAACTTGTTCATCAGGCTGCTCGTGTGGCGGTTCACGGTGTTGACACTGATGTGAATCGTTTGGGCGACTTCCTTCTTGGACATGCCTCGGGCGAGGTATCGCAGCACTTCGAGTTCGCGCTGCGTCAGTGTCGTTGCGCGGGAACGCGTACTGTGGGCGAGTCGGGGTCCGCGATCGTCCACGACGATTCGTGCCTGGACCTCCGGCGAGAAGTAGGCAATTCCCGAGGCGACGTTGCGGATGGCGGTCAAGAGGGCTTCGTCGGGCTGGTTCTTGGTGACGTAGCCCCAGGCGCCGACCTGCAGGGCCTGTTCGATGTAGCGATCGTGGAAGAACGCGCTGAGAAAGATGATCCGCGGCGGCGGCGAAGAACGGTTGAGGGCCTTTGCGGCGTCAAAGCAGAGCATGCCCGGCATGTCGATATCCATCAGGACGATGTCCGGCTTGAACTCGCCCGCCAACGTGATGGCTTGTTCGGCATCGCTTGCGGAGCCGACGACCTCGACATCCGGTTCGGAATCCAGCCGATCCTGCAACATGGAACGAACCATCGCATGGTCATCCACAACCAGAATGGAAATCGGTGAGTTCATGTGTCTGCCTCCTGCCGGGTTGGGGTTCGCTCGAGCATTGCCGCAACAGCCGTTGCGAGGTCCGCCGTTCGAAACGGCCTCGCGAGCAAAGTCGTCTTGTCGTCCAGCAAGTCCTGGAACTCATCGGGCACCGCCGCATTGATGACAATCGCGGGGGTTTCGATTCCACGTTCACGGACACTTCGGAGCCAGTCCATGCCGCTTCGCTTGGCCAGGGCCACGTCGACCACGATCGCCTGAATCCTGTCGCCGAAACGATCGAGGCACTCCCCGGCTGCAATGCCATCGGCCGCCAAGACGACATCATAGCCCGCCGATTGCAGTGAGAGCGCGATGATTCCGCGCAGATGGGCGTTGTCCTGGGCGATGAGGACCCGTTCGCCGTGCCCTTTCGGCGTCCCGGCGTCCCGGCGTTCCGGTGACCGCGTCGCCCTGACATTGAGACAAGGCAGCGCGATCCTGAACGTCGTTCCCGCGCCCGGGGCGGAATGGACTTCGATGAGTCCGCCATGCTTCTTGATGATGCCTTCGACAATCGTCAGGCCCAGGCCCGTCCCCTGTCCGGGGGGTTTTGTTGTGTAGAACGGTTCGAAGATGCGCGCCAGGGCTTCCTCGGACATGCCCGTGCCGGTATCGGTGACTTCCATGCACGCATAGGCGGGTTGCCCAGCAGACGCCGGCACGAGTTTGCCGTCCTCGTTTGTGTTCGCCGAAGAGATCGCGATGCGGAGGGCGCCTCCGTCCGGCATGGCGTCGCGTGCGTTGATCGCCAGATTCAGGAGAACCTGGTGCAATTGCGTGCTGTCCGCGCTGACCCTGATGTGAGAGTCGTGCTGCGATTCCACAACAACATCGATCGAGGCGGGAAGCAGGCGGCGCAAGAGTCGGGCTCCCTCGTCGATGACCGCGGGGAGAAGCACCGGCGTTTTCTCCACGACCCAATCCCCGCTGAAGGTCAGAAGAGAACGCGTGAGTGATGAAGCCTGTCGAGCGGCTTCGTCGATCGCCGTGATGTAATCCTCGCCGGGATGGTCGGAGCCGAGGACGCGTTTGAGGCGTTCGTTGCAGGAGAGAATCACCGTCACGAGATTGCTGAAGTCGTGGGCGATGCCGCTGGCGAGCTGGCCGACGGCCTCGATCTTGTGCAATTGATGCAGATGCGTTTCGAGTTTTGCGTTTTCTTCTTCTGCGCGCTTGCGTTCCGTGACATCCCGAACACAGGCCCAGGTGCCGGCCGGCCGGCCCGCCTTGTCCTTGATCAGGGAGACATGGATCTCGATCGGGAAGATCGTGCCATCTTTCCGGACGTACTCCTTCTCGTACAGATCGGAATACCCGCGGGCGAGGGCCTGCCCCTCGATGATCTGCTCCTCCATGTCGCGCCACTTCACCGGCGTCAGGTCGGCGTAGGTTCTGTGTCGCAGTTCCTCCGACGTGTACCCAAGCATCTGTTGAAAAGCGCGGTTCGATTGGATGATCCGGCCCCGGATATCGGCGAAGCTGTAGCCGTCCCGGCTGTTCTCGTAGAACTCGCGGTAGCTGTGCTCGGATTCCCGAACTGCGTCGTCGACACCTTCGTATCGAGGGACTTCGACGCCGATGCCAAGCACGAATTCCACCTTGCCACGGTCGTCGGGCAGCGCCGACGCGGTCCACGCAACGCGCCGAAGCCGGCCGCCTCGAGCGACCCACGTTTGCTCGCACACCTCGGGAGGCGCACTCGCACGGGGGGCGCCGAACACGGCCTTGATGTCGCGGGCCGCTTCGGCTGATGGGAGAACGTCCCAGATTGCCCTGCCGCGGCATTCTGCAGTCGCGAGGCCGAACATCCGTTCACAGGCTTTGTTAAGCCGGACGATGTTCCCGTCCGGTTCCAACAGGACAGCCACGACAGTGGTCGAATCGAACAGCGCGGCAAGACACCGCCGGCTCCTGCCGGTATCCGCAAAGAGATCTTCATTCAAGGCCGGCATGGTACAACGCCGCCAGTTCTGCTGAACGCCCTTACGGGAGATAGATAGCGTAGCCGCAGAGCCCGGCGAGATCAATTCGCTGTCGCCAACCAGTGTTCTGACGGTGGAACGAAGCGTCTGGCCCGGCCGGGCAATTCGGCGGTGGGAGACGCGCGCCGTCCGTCCGCGGGTTTCCGCAGATTCATGTGTGTCGGAGCGCTATGGCGTTTCATGTTTGTCTGTGGCACCGGCGTCTCGCCGGTGAAAGCGAGAAAGCCAAGCTCCGCTACCTCGCCGGCTCTGGCGCCGGTGCCGCACTCAATCGTCAAGCGCTCTAGCCGTCTCTGGCGTACACGATCCACAGGTGGACCATATAGGCGAAGATCGGGACGCAGATCAGGCTGCCGATGATATCCCGGGTCGCCAGCGAGCCGAACATCCAGATGGCCGCAACCCAGCCCAGTAGAACGACCGTGAGCGTGGCCGCCAAGACCTTGAAGAAGACCGACGGCACAAAGTCAAACAAGTGATCCCTCATCGCGCCCACTCCCTGCTCGACCCCCAATCGGATGGCGTGAGAATCCCTCCCAGCGGATTGCAGGAAGGGATTCCCACTTCACTTGGGACGAGAGCGGAATCCCGCCCGAGAAACAACCGCATTACGCCGCCGCAGGCCGACGCCGCCGGGCAAACACAATCGTTCCCGCCGTCAACAACAGCAGCGTCATGATGATCAGGCCCCATTCGGAGACGGTGGGGACGGCATCAGGGCGCGTCGCCGAATACAAGTCCTTCGCCCCGTAACCGCCGGTTCGTGTTGAACCGAACAGGAGTTGGCTGCCATCCTCTGACTCTGTTGGGCAGGTGTCGTCCGCGTCGCTATTGATGTCGGTGAGGTTCACAGGTGGCAGCCAACCGCGGGCGCCGTCGTTTGTGCTGACGTAGATGTCGGCGCCGCCGAGCCCGCCCGGCCGATTCGAGGCGAAGTACAGCCTTTGCCCGTCAGGGGAGATCGATGGGCCTCTTTCGTCATCGACCGTGTTGATAACTGGCCCCAGGTTCGTTGGTGTCCCCCAAGGATCGCTCGGCAACGCTCTGGTGCTCATCCAGATATCAAAGCCACCCTCGCCGCCAGCTTGGTCGGACCCGAACAGTAGCGTCAGCCCGTCCGCTGACATCCATGGCATGGTGTCGGTGTCTCCAGTAGCCACTTCCGTTGCCGGTGTGTCCCACGATCCGACCGGCGCGTCGGGACAGGCCTCCGTGTTCTCACTTCCCCAAAGATCATACGTGCCGTTGAAGTCGCTGGCATAGATCATCCGTGGATTGCCGTCGATGCACTGGATCGTGGGAGCGCGTTCGTTGGCCGCGGTGTTGAGGAGAGCGAGATTCACGGGGCTGACCCACTCCCCACCGACATTCTCGGCCCTGTACATGTCATACCCGCCCGCGCCACCTGGCCGGCTGGATGTGAAGTACAGATAGCCCCCGAAATCACACAGCCCCATTTCGTCGGCCGCCGTGTTCACACCCGGTCCGAGGTTCGCAGGACTGTTCCACTGGCCAAAGGCCATCGCTGGTACCAACATCAAAACCAGAGCCGCCGGCATGATGCATTTGGTGACTTGTGAGAGTTTCCGTTTCATCGTTCTTGCTCCTTTAGAGAATACGTTGTTCACTATGAATCTCCCGGCGTGGGCCGTGCCCACCAATGGAAGCTTCGTTGGGTCCACCATGTGGGCCGCTTTCACACATCATCATGAAGATCAGTTTTGTAGGGTGCGTCTCGGACGCACCGCCTTCCTGATCAGTAGGCACTGCCCACCAGGTTTTACGTTGTGGAAACGGCCGGAATCGGCGGCCCGCGGGGATATCCCTGGCGAAGGGTCCAGGACTGGATTGGCAGGACGATTGGCGATCGAGGCGCCGCCACGGCGATGGGCGATCCGGCCAACGACCGGAAGGTCGGGAAGCTCAGGCGGGCGCCGCTCAGAATGCCGACCAGCGATGCGTTGGCGCAGGCTGCCAGGAGAGCCATGCAAACGTAGCCCATGAGCCGGGCGAGCCAGTGGAGGTATGCGACTTCGCCTTGCGTGCCGGTGAGCAGGCCTTCGTGCGGGCTGAACACGTTGTGGAAGTGCAGGACGGCTTCGACCAACGTCCAGCCAAGGGCGAGCAGGAGGATGTTGGGGCCGATCGTTGGAGAGGTCGGCAAGATGCCGGCGCGACCACGGGCAAGCCGCGTAGCGAGGCCGATGTAAACCGCCGGGATCACGATCAGCAGCGCGAGCAACCACGCCGACAAGCCTGCCTTTGCGCCAGCGCACACAGACAGGCCGCCGGCAGAGGACGTGAGGTCGTTTGTAAACGCCAGGGTGTCGATGGCAGGTGTCGGGCAGGCAAGGTAGAACGCGTACAGACAGCCCCCCCACACTCCGCCGGCCAATGAGGCCGCGCGCGGGCGGAGCCGTCGGATGACCACAAATAGCGGCAGAAAGCTGAGGCAGCCCAGCCATTGAAGACCGGGCACCCGCAGAGCGAGCGCGGTCAGCAAGGCGCTGAGCAGTAGTGCCATTGCCGACGACACGGTCGCGCCGCCGCAACCGCTCATCCCAAATCGCGATTTCCGGTACGTGGCCGACATGACATCCCTCCTCGATGTCCGTCTGACTTGGTCGCACCTTGACCCGAATCAACACGCCTCGATATGGCTGCTTCCCACGGCCCTCCCGATTCGGCGTTCCTCGCGGACGCGGTGATCGGAATCCGCCGGCACTTGCTCCCTAGAGACATGACCCTCCTTGGACGCCTGGCGGTCCGCCGGGACGTCGGGAGCTGTCCCGAAACCGAGGCGCATGGCAGAATAGGCGGTCCGAGAATCAGTTGCAAGAGAAAAACGGCTACTGTCTTGCCAGAGAATGCCAGCTAGATTGGCACAGCCCCCCCGCAGGATGTCCCAATCCCACCCTTTATCGGACGTTCACAAGACAGAATCCCCCCCCCGCCCCCCGGCTGCTCGCTATGTTCGGCATCCGAAACACCGCGGGGCGGGTGTGACCTATAGAACAGCCTGACTTTCTCTCGCGTCTAGCCCGCCTCGTGTTTGGCGTGCAGCGCCTCGAATTCGTCGAGCAGTTTGGCGAACAGCTCCATCGTATCCTCGATCGGTCGGGGTGTGGTCATGTCGACGCCGGCGAGCTTCAGCACGTCCAGCGGGTACTTGCTGCTGCCGGCCGAGAGGAACTTCATGTGGCCTTCGACCGCACCAGGTTCTTCGGCGATGATCCGCCGTCCAATGTTCGTGGCGGCGCAGTGGCTCGTCGCATAGGTGTACACGTAGAAGTTGCGGTAGAAGTGCGGAATCCGCAACCCTTCGGCCTTCGCGCATTCGTCGAGCACGAGGTCGGGACCGTAATACTTCTGGACGATCTTGCCGTACGTGTCACACAGGCTGTCACCCGTCAACGCCTCGCCTGCTTCGGCCTGTTCGTGAATCGTCTTTTCGAACTCCGCGAACATCGTCTGCCGGATGACGGTCGTGCGGATGCCTTCGATCTGTTCCTGGAGGATGAGCAGCCGTTCCATGTCGTCCTTGGCGTGATTCATCAGGTATTCGCTCAGCAGGACCTCGTTGACGGTCGAGGCGACTTCGGCACAGAAGCTCGCATAGCCGGCATAGGGCAGCGGCTGGTTCCGCGTGGTGTACCAGGAGTGCATTGTGTGGCCCAATTCATGGGCGACGGTGGAGCGGTCGTTCCGCGTGCCAAGGTAGTTCAGCAACATGAACGGATGCGGCGCCAGCGGCGTGCCCCAACTGAAAGCGCCGCTTTCCTTGTTCGGCGTCTCGTACACGTCCAGCCATCGACTCTCGAACGCCTTTGTCGCCGTGGCGATGTAGTCGTCGCCCATCGGTTGGAGGGCGGCCAGGATCGTCTTCTTCGCATCGTCGTACGCCACGTCATCCTCCGAAGCGGCGAACATCGGCAGGCGGAGGTCGTACCGGTGCACTTCGTCCAACCCCATGACCTTCTTCCGCAATGCCGTGTACCGATGCACCTTGGGCAGGTGCTTGTTCACGGTGCCGATCAGGTTCTCCACGACTTCCACGGGGATGCCGGGGCCGTTCACCGCGGAGGCGAGTGAGGACTCGAAGCCGCGGGCCTTGGCGTAGAACATGTGCTGCTTGACCTGCCCGCTGAGGATGGCGGAGATGGTGTTTCGCTTATCGAGGTACACATTGTGCAGGCCGAGAAAGACGTCCTTCCGCAGGCGACGGTCCGGCGAGTAGATGTGTTGGTAGTACTTCGCGGAACTGAGCTGAAACTCCTCCCCCTTGTCATCTTTGAGTACCGGGAAGTCCAGGTCGGTGTTCTGGAAACGACCGAAGATGGTGTTGAAGGAAGAGGTCACGTCGCCTGCCATCGCGAGGAGCTCCTCCTCGCGCGCGGAGAGAACGTGCTCGCGCTGGCGATAGATGTCGTCGAACTCGTGCCGGTAGACCGCCAGTTCCTCGTTCTCGTCCATCCACTTCGACACCTTCTTCTCCGGCAGGGCGAGGATTTCGGGAACGAGCCAGCTCACGGCCTCGTCCGCCTTCGTGCTGAGCGATTGGGCGCGTTCGAACCGGCTGCCGGCGTCGGCGTCCTTCATGTCCAGGTAATACGCCAGGCCGGCGTATTGGAAGACCATGCCGAGCTCGGCGAACGTCCGGTCGCGGTGCCGCAGGATCGTGAGCAGGGCATTAGGCGAATCGCCCAGCTTGCCCTTCATCTCGGCGAGCAGCGCGATCTTCATGCCGGAATCTCTGAACGCCTTCTCCCAGGCGTCGGTGTCGGCATAGAGATCGCCGAGATTCCACCGGTACTTCGCGTCGATGTCGCCACACTTCGGACTGGACGGCGCCTTGTCGTCCGGACCGAGGTCTGGCAGGCTCAAGGATTGCGCTTGCGCCGGGGCGACGCCTCCGTGCTGATCCAAACCAGTAGCACCCGCCATGAGCAAACACGCCGCTACCACCGTGAGACCACGAGCATTCATCAGATATCTTCCTTTCGTGCTGGGTTGAGTCGTCTTTTTCCGCCCCCGCAGTCGGGGCGTGAGCCATTGTAGCTCCATCGCGGCGTGAGAGGGAAGAGGGGCCGAGGGACTGAAGGAGAAGGGACTGAAGGAGAAGGGACTGAGGGAGAAGGGACCGAGGGAGAAGGGACCGAGGAACCGGGGGCTGGGGCACGCGCGCTTGCCGTGCGTAGGTGCGCCAAGACGTCTCGAGTTCGTGGGCGCGCTCGGGTGCCATGCCTTCGCGCGGCGCAGCCGCGAGTAGGCATGTTCATTCGCTTCGTCACGCCGCCTTCGCTTTCGCATGGCTACCCGTCCCGCTCTCGCGGGCCGTGAAGCCATGGCACCCGGCAAAAGCAGGTAACGCAGCGATCTCTACTTCATAAACAAGTCACGCAGCCACTGCGCCGTCGTCTGCCTACCCAGGTGGGCGATCGCGTCGGTCAGCGGGATGTCCTTCGGGCAGACTTTCACGCAGTTCTGCGCGTTGCCGCAGTCGGTGATGCCGCCTTCGCCCATGACGGCGTGGAGCCTGTCTTCCTTGTCGTACCCACCGGTGGGATGGGCGTTGTGGAGGTGCACCTGCGCGAGCGGCGCGGGGCCGATGAACGTGGAGCCCTCGTGGAACTGCGGGCAGGCCTCCATGCAGCAGCCGCACGTCATGCAGCGAGAGAAGAGGTATCGGATCGTCTGCTTGTTGGGGGAGATCAGCGGCTCATGGCGGTGGATGTCATAGCCGCCGTCGACCCTGACCCATGCCTTCACCTGTATCAAGGCGTCGAACATCTTCTCGCGATCCACGACCAGGTCCCGGACGATCGGGAATTTCGACAAAGGTTCGAGCACGATCGGCTGTTCAAGGTCGTCCACGAGTGCGGCGCATGCCTGCCGCGGTACGCCGTTGATGAGCATCGCGCACGCGCCGCAGACCTCCTCCATGCAGTTGCAGTCCCAAGTGACCGGTTCCACCTTCCGGCCGTTGGCGTCCACCGCCTGTTCGCGCAGGAACATCAGCGCGGACACGACGTTGTGCGAGGGGGCATAGGGCATCTTGAACTCTTGCCAGTACGGCGCGTCGTTCGGCCCTTTTTGTCGCTTTATCTTGAAACGGATCTCTCTGCCGGCCATTCTGCGTCTCCTGGATCCGAGCCTATCGATAGTCCCTGGGTTTTTCCGGCGGAAGCACCGAGATGTCTACATCCTGATAGCTGATCTTCGGGCCATCCTCGGTATGGACTGCGATCGTGGTCTTGAGCCACTTGTCGTTGTTGGCCTTCCACTTCTTCTTGTAATCCTCGAACTCCGGATCACCCTCGAACTTGCCCTCGGGGATCTTGAGTTCGAATTCCGCTTTGTAGTGCGAGCCGCGGCATTCGTCGCGCAGGCGGGCGCCTTTGGCCATGACCTCCGCCAGCACGATCATGTCCTGAATTTGCCTGGCCCATGACAGCGATTGATTGAGTCGCTCGCCGTTGTCGTCGAGACGGATGTTTCGGGATCGTTCCTTGAGCTTCTTGATTCCGTTCAGGGCGGTGTCCAGGCCCTTGTTGTCGCGCTCGACGAAAACGTACTTCTGCATCAACTCACCCAGCTCGCGGTGCAGCGTGAAGGCATTTTCGTTACCGTCGGACGAGACGAGCTTCTTGTTGAGCCCTTCCTGCCGTTTCTTCTCCTTGTCGAAGCAGGAGGAGTCGGCATCCTCGGCACCCTGCTTCAGGCCCTTGACGTATGCGGCGGCGGCGTTGCCTGCGATCAGGCCGCTGAATGAAGCGCTCAACAGCGAGTTCGCCCCGAGCCGGTTCGCGCCGTGGTATGCGCTGTCGCACTCGCCACAGGCGAACAGGCTGGGGATCGTCGTGGCGTGGTTCTTCGGTGAGATGCGTTTCATCCCGCCGGTGGTTTCGTCCTTTTCGAAGCCGACCAGGATGCCGCCCATGGAGTAGTGCATGGCCGGGAAGATCTGCATCGGCTCGTTATAGGGATCCCCGCCGGAGAAGGTCTGGTACATGTCGAGGATGCCGCCGAGACGGCTCTCCAGGAAATCGTGCGGTTGGTGGGAGAGGTCGAGATAGACAACGTCCTCTCCGCCAAGGCCGAGGCCCATGTGCTGGCAGACCCTGTAGAGCGCCCGAGACGCGACGTCGCGCGGGACGGTGTTGCCGTAGGCGGGGTACCACTCCTCGAGGAAGTAGAACCGCTCCTCTTCGGGGATATCTTTCGGGGCGCGGGTGTCACCCTTGGTCTTCGGGACCCAGATCCTGCCGCCCTCTCCGCGGCAGGCCTCGGACATCAGCCGGTTCTTGTCGTGGCCCCGCATCGCCGTGGGGTGGAACTGCACGAATTCGGCGTTGGCGAACTTCGCACCCTGCTGGTAGACACGGGAGGCGGCCGCGCCGGTCGAGTTCGTCGACATAGTGGACCGACCGAAGATCAGGCCAAGGCCGCCGGTCGCCATGATGACCGCGTCGGCCCGAAAGGAGTGCACGGTGGAATCGACCAGGTTCATCGCCGTGATGCCACGGCAGCTCCCATCGTCGTCCAGCACGACCGAGAGGAACTCCCAGTCTTCGTGCTTGGCGACCTTACCGTCCGCTTCGTGGTGCCGGACCTGTTCATCGACGGCGTACAGGAGTTGTTGGCCCGTCGTCGCACCGGCGAAGGCGGTCCGCCGATTCTTCACGCCGCCGAAGAGGCGCTGGTCCATCACGCCCTCGGGCGTGCGGCTGAAGGGCACACCCATCCGGTCATACGTTTGGATGATTCCCGGCGCCATTTCGCACAAGGTCCTGACCGGCGGCTGCTCGGCGAGATAGTCGCCGCCCTTGATGGTGTCGACGATGTGCTGCCACACGCTGTCCTGTTCGCCCTTGACGTCGAGCACGGCGTTGATGCCGCCCTGCGCGCATGCGCTGTGCGACCGCTTAACCGGGAAGAGCGAGAAGATGTCGACGCTTGCGCCCTGTTCGGCGAGCCGCAGCGACGCCCAAAGCCCCCCGAGCCCGCCGCCGATCACAATCACTTTCCGTTTCTTGGCCATCTGGCGAGAATCTCCTGTCAAAACAAACCGGCGGCTTCAGCCCGCGCGGCGCCATGTTCACGCGGTC
>JBDRKQ010000106.1:0-55385 GCA_043813895.1 Planctomycetota bacterium | reverse complement strand
GATGTAAAGCGCGACGACGCCCAACACCAGCAGAAGCACGAACACCCCCACGACTTTCTCCGTGCCGCCGGCCTTCGGCCGCATGTAGCATCGCGAGAATAGCGCAGCCATGACGTGTCCTACTCCGCGAACCGTCCCCCTGGACTCCTGGCCCCTTACTCCGCAGGCGCCCTTCGCCCATTATGTCTGATGAAATCACTTGGATACATCGAAACAGGCCGACTCGCCTCGTCAAGCCGATCCAGGTGCTCGGGTGACAGCGCCACGTCACATCCCGCGAAGTTCTCCTCCAGTTGGGCCACGGTCTTTGGCCCGATGATCACGCTGCTCACCGCCGGACGACCCAGCAGCCATGCAAGCGATACGGCCGTCGCCGTCGTCGACAGCGCCTTTGCCACCGACGACACAACATCCACGATGCCGAGATTCCGCTCATTGATGAACCGCTTCCGCCAGGTGTTCGAATCCTCGGGCTCCTCGCCGAACCGACAACCCGCCGGTCCCGTCTCGTCACGCCGGTATTTCCCCGTTAACACCCCTGCACCGAGCGGGCTCCACGGCAGAAGGCCGATCGCATACCGCCGGCACACCGGCGCGACAGCGCTCTCAATATCGCGGCAGACCAGGCTGTACTGCATCTGGGCGGTGACGAACGGCTCCCAGCCGTGGCGAATGCAAAGCTGCCGTGCCTCGGCGATCTGCCACGCCTCGTAGTTGGACAGTCCCACATAACGCACCTTGCCGCTCCGGACGAAGTCGTCCAGTGTGCCCAGCGTTTCCTCGATCGGCGTGACCGGGTCCCAGCAGTGCACCTGATACAGATCGATGTAGTCGGTCCGAAGGCGCCGCAAGCTGTCCTCCAGCGCGCGCGTCAGGTGGAGCCGCGAAGAGCCCAGCGCGTTCTCATGCGCCGGCGGATCGCCGAACCGCTTCACCACGCCGAAGTGCCCCTTCGTCGCGAGGATTACCCTGTCGCGCTGAGACGCCAGCGCCTTGCCGCAGATCGTCTCGCTCGCCCCGCCGCCGTAAACGTCCGCCGTATCGATGAAGTTTCCGCCGGCCTCCAGGTACGCCTGGAGGATTCGCAAGCTCTCGTCCTCGCCCGTTCCCCAATCAGGCATCCCGAAGTTCATCGTGCCCAAACAGATGTCAGAGACCAGCACGCCCGTATTGCCCAGTTTCTTGAGCTTCATTGTTCCTCTTCCCGAATCTCTTTAGAGAATGCAACAGCCTTCATCAGTGTCCAACGATCAGTGCCGATGGGCGCCCCATCGCTTCCAGGGGTGTGGGACGGTCACGAGGCCCCTCCACAATCACGCCGACTCCGCGTCCAACTCATCCAACAGGGCTCTTGCGCGACGCAGGTGAGGTATGACGATCGATCCGCCCACAATCAAGCCCACGTTGAAGATCTCCATCATCTGTCCGTTCGTCGCGCCCAGCTCTTTGCATCGGATCGTGTGATAGGCGATGCAGTCGTCACAGCGCAGCACAAGCGACGCCGACAGGCCCGCAAACTCCTTGGTCAACGTGTCCACCGACCCCGACTCGTAGGCCTTCGCGTCCAGTGTGAAGAAACGATTGATGTTGAGGTTCTTGGCAGCGAGAATCCGCTTGTTCATCTTCTCGCGAAACTCGCGAAACTCCCGAAGGCGATCGGACACGGCGTTCTCCCGATGGCCGCCGCCGGTAGAAGCGGCGACTCCGCTGTTCTCCCGCACACGGTTCCCCAACTCGGGGATTATAGGCCCCGCCACCACCCTGTCACGGCCGGAGAAACGTCTCGCTCCTGTCCTCGCGGGACGGACTCTGGTATCATGGGTCTTTGCTCGAAATCAGGGCTGCGCGTCTCTCTGAGAGGATTTCGTTCAACCAGTCGCAAAGGACCCCAGGAATGCCAAGGATACGCACTCGCACAAAACATTGCTCGATGAAGCCGATCGGACGGTCTGCTTACCTGTTCGCTGCACTCGCCTGCGCGCTCGTCGCCACAGGCTGCGCGACCACCTCCTCGCAAGTCGAAGTGCAGCCTGCCGCGGCCGCCGAGCCGAAGGCGGCACTACTCTCCGCCGAAAAGAGCCGCGCCGCCAATCCACAAGCTCAGACTGTTTGGTCATCTGAGAGCGGCAAGAAAGAAGCGGGGCCCGCGTATCGGTGTGCTTCGCCAACGGTCACCGCCGAGCCTTCGTGGCCGAACAAGACGCTGCGATTCGCGTTCGACATTCAGAATGTCGGTGACGCCGTCCTGACCTTGAAAGCGAAGGCCGGCTGAGGAATCAAGCTCGTCGGTCGGTCCGACCGAAACATCGCACCGGGTCAAACCGAGAAACTCGAAGTTGATGTGCGAACGCGCACTTGGCCCGGCAAGTTCGTCAAGAAGATAGTGGTGTATACGAACGATCCCGCTAACGAGAAGACGAACGTCGAGTGTAGAGGAAGCGTGCTCGCGGCCGCGCTCCTCTCCCCGGCCACGGCGGCCTTCGGGCGCGTCGCTCGAGACGCCGGCCCCCAGCACCGTAAGATCACGCTCAAGCCCGGCGATGGTGGACCCATCAGTCCCAAGGTCCTGCCTATCAACACGCCGGGAATCGACGCCGCCATCACGGAGGTCGTCCCTGGCGCCCATTACGAACTCGATGTGACGATCAGTCCACCCTGGCCAAACGGGAGGCTGCGCACCGCGATCCTGCTCGAAACCGGCGTGAAGGAGTGTCCGCGCTACCCCGTCACCGTCATTGCCGAGATCCCGCTGCGAATCCGCGTCACGCCCAGCATGTTTCAGGTCGCGCCCAGTCAGCGGGAGACCGAATCGATCGTGCACTTGACGTGGACGGATCAAACACGCCACGAGATCATTGAGGCAACCGTCAACGATCCGGAGCTGTCGGCCGTTTTCGACCACACTCCCCCAAGGCGAGAAGGTGATACTCAGGGTACCGGCCAACTACATGCCCAAGTCAGGTCTTCGGAAGGTCACGGTCCGCACGAATGACGAGGAAATGCCGACCTTGGGAATCCCGGTGCGTCTCATCCGCGCCTCCCCGCAGGCCGCGCAGAGGTTGCAGGTTCGGCAGCAGGCAGCCGACGATGCACCGTCGAAGGGCAAGAACAAGCCGAACTCCGCCAACCTGAGACGCCTTCCAGAGCAAGAGTAACACGGAAGCTCACACACGGGCGAGGCCAGCCCCGACAGAGAGCGCTGGCAAGCCTGAAGGAAGTTGATCAGGGCGGCAATGGCAAGGATGATGCAGACCCAGGCGGTGGGGACACAGGCGAGACGCATGTGCCACGGTCTGACTTCGGCCGCGCGTCTACCGGCAATGCGGCGTTGGCTGTCGTCACATCGGGCGTGGAGAGGCCGTAGATGTCCCGAACCGAGCGGGCAAGCACTGCGCGGAACTCCGCGTGGGTATAGGGCGTGCCGTCGTCCTTTTTGCCATACGGCGCTGGCTGTCGGACTCCGCTGTCGGGCTGCTTCGTGCCCACGGCCGTTGTGCGTGCCATCGGCTTGACACTTGCAACGCGTAATGCAACGACGTTTTTCTCGCGGACGGCATCCTGCTTCTTCAGTTCACAATAGCCCTGGAGGTATTTGCAGACCTGCTCGGGCGAGATCGCCTTATCCTCGACGCCGTTGTCGAGGTCGGCGATGATGCGTTTCAGCAGCCGATGCTCGGCCTTCAAACGGAGCTTCCTGCCTTCGTCGTCGATGACATTCGGAATATCCACCGGCTCTCGCAATATCGCACAGGTTGCCTCGTTGTCTTTCATGATTCGCTCCTTTTCTGACAGCAGAAGGCACACATGGCCGCTTGCCCGCGACTCCGTCGCGTGAAAGCGTGGCGCCCGTCACGCCTGTAAATCCGTGTCCTTCAATTCAACGTAGGTCGGGAATCGGCGCGGGGCAAATCGGGCTTCGGAGATTTGGGGGTACGGACCGGTTATGTCCTTGGGCGGTCGCGAGCTAGGTCGGAAAGATTTTCTGGAGAAAGTGCGATTGCTTCCGCGGGGCATGCACCTTTCGTGTGCGAGCGCAATCTCCGAGCAAGGCCCCGTCGAGTTTCGCAGGGCCCGCTCTGCGCGATGGCGCCGGTGACGCATTCAGTAAGGTCGTTCAGCATTCTCCCCGGGAGTTGCACGGATAAGCTCGCTTTTTCCGGGTGCTCACGCGACCGTGACGCGCCACCAAACACGAGATAGACAGACGATTCTGGCGCCCTCGCCAATCAGGCTGTCGATCAACCCTATCGTTGCATGAATCCGGTCCTTCAGACTGCGTGATCTCGACGGATTCTCACACATTCATCTGATCTTCTGGCTGCTCCGGGCCTGTCCGCCGCGACTGACTGTAAAGCCCATTCTCGACGATGCCAACCGCGGCGGCTTTGCCACGTGGGCGCCCTGCCGACCGAACCCGATCGGCGTCAGCGTGGTCCGACTCGTGAAGCGCGAGGCGAACGTGCTACACCTCGAAGACGTCGACATCCTGGACGGCACACCGCTGTTGGACATTAAGCCCTGCCTCGGACGGTTCGACTATCGCGCGGACGGCGAATGCGACCCGACGAGAGGCGCGGTTCGTAAGGACTCTCGATACGCGAAACGACCGCGGAGAGCGAGTGCTGTTATGCCGTCTGTGGACTTTACGAGGGACGGGTGACGCGCTTACCCACGATCCCGACGCGTTCGGGATCGCGTGAAAGCACGCCACCCGGCGTGGCGCAGCTACCTGGATCCAGGCGGCCTCTAATGGATGGACTCTCGCCCTCCCTCCCCGTTGAATGGGTGTCCTTTCTCACGCCTTGCTCTATGCACAGGCTACTGGACGCTTCCGCCTCAGCATCGCCAGCCCGCCCAAGCCCAAGAGCGCCAGCGAGGACGGTTCCGGCATATAGTGAAACCCACAGATCTCATTCCCATCCGTCCCTATGGCAGCAATGCGGATGATAGAGGGCTCGTTATTGGTGACGCCATTGTCCCAATGCGTCCCCACCCCTGGGGTAGAACCGTGATAACCGCCGTTGTCGAACTGCGTGACATAAAATGCGCAATCCGGACCTACGGAAGCCAGGTCGCCATAGGCGCCGCTCCCGACAGCAATATCCGTTACCGCAGGAATACCCGAATAGCCCGCCCCCAGCACGTAGCGGGTAATCGTGCCATCGTTGTTGTTGGCGAAAAGCGCGGAAGACATCGCCCCATCGCCAAAGGCCAGACCGTCTGGATAGTGCGCGGTTAAGAAGGAATTGACCAAAGTGCCTGAGCTGTCGATTATGGCGATGCTGCTGTTGCTTTGGCCGGCCAAGGCGATCTCGCCTGTTGCACTGGCCTCTATGTCGTCAATTAGAAAACCCGCGGTATAGATCCACGAATTCGTGCCACTTGACGGATTGTAGATATACACACTGCTGGAACCCGAACCGTCAGAGTAGGCAATGCGGCCATCGGGAAGAACAGTAATGCCATACCCCGCGCCGCCGACGGTTCCCGCCAGGGATTGCGCTGGAGCCGCCCAGTTGTTCGGGTTAAACCGCTGGAGTCCGGCACCGGTTGTGGTGTAAATGTACCCGTCCAACCCGCTCACCATTCCGTAACCAGTACTGCTGAGACCGGAAACGGTATGCGTCGCAATTGAACTATGAATGGGAGTCCCTTGGTGACTCGCATCTTGCGTCAAACTGTATTCGAGTATGTCGAATCCGTTTCTGGTCAAGAGGTTGCCACCACTGGTCCAAGCCATGCCTGGTCCGCCCACCAACGGGCCGGTGTATATCTGCTGCCCATAGCCCGGATCCAGAGTGGGGAACTGACTGGCGTACCCCGCACTGGCGAAAAGTAACACAGCCGACATTGCGGCCAAAACTACGATCTTCTTCATTGTCAAGCTCCTTGTCGTTTGTCCATCGACCCGCAGGTGGCGATTGCCTGTTCGGAACATTCCAGAACATCTGGAATTATCGACCCAGAGCAAAGTCCCCAACCGCGACGGTCACAATCTACTGTTTCTTTCCTTGTGATTGGCACACGCCATCATCTGTTGCAGATCAGAGTTGTCCGTGTGACCCTGCCCGACTACGCCGCCGGGACATATGCCGCCATTGTAGCGCTCCCCCTGGTGTGTCTGCCGTTTCTCTTTTTTCCCCTTCTGATCGTCAAGGGATGCCATGCGTCCCGTCGCCCTATCTGAACCCTCCGAGAAACGATACACGCGCGGGCACTGCGGGCATGGTGCATGGACTGCCTGCCATGCCTCCGCTCCAACAGCGGGTAAGGCCAAAAAGGCAGATATCAACGGACGTACTGACTTGCCCCCGGACCGGATCCGCTGCCAATCCAGAGTACGATCACCATCGGGCCGCCTGACCGCCAGTGAGCCGGCTGTAGCAGTTCCGCAACACCCTCGCCCAAAGCAACTTGTTGAGTAAAGAGGAGCTTTGCCAGATTCCCAGGCTGGACGTCGAGGGCTCGATTCCCTTCGCCCGCTATAAACCAACAGACCACGAACACTTACAATGATCAGACGAACTGACCCTTCGCCTGGATAGCGAGGAAGAACCGTAGGTTTCGACCTCTGGGAGCAACTGCACTTGAGCGGCGTTCTCCACGAAGCCAAACAAGAAAAACACCCCAAAATCCCGAAGCGCTGAGCACGACTCACTAACGGACCCGATACAACCGCACCCAAACAAACGACACCGAGGTCCAAAGACTTTGCGGGCGTTTGCGGGCGTTTACACTTTTTCTGCTGCAAACTCGGAGCCACACAAGCATGACGAACACAAGCTCACCTTGCCCGGCCGGCAAAATAAAAAAAGCTCGCGTGGTGGCATGGGTCAACTTGTTGACCCGTGGTCGGGTGGCCCATCTCCTTTGGAGGTGGGGGAGGCGATCAGGTGGCGAACACAACCGCGGCGGGGTGGCATGGGTCAACTTGTTGACCCGTGGTCGGGTGGCCCATCTCCTTTGGAGGTGGGGGAGGCGATGAGGTGGCGAACACAACCACGGCGGGGTGGCATGGGTCAACTTGTTGACCCGTGTTTGCCAAAAGGGGACTTCTGCGACGGAGCAACACCTGACCGGCAAACAAATACCGGCAAATGCCGGCAAATTTCACTTTTTCCGGTGAAATTCTGACGCTACGGGGCCACTCCGCTTGCGAATCGACGGCGTCTTCCCATTGGGCGTTGAGGTCGTGAGATGCCTTACTTCTTTGCAGCCGGTTCCAGCGCGCGTTTGAGAACGGCGTCCACTGTTTTGACTGGTACGAACTTGATCTGCTTGCGGATTTCGGCGGGAATCTCGACGAGATCCTTCTTGTTTCGGTCGGGGATGATGATCGTCTTGATGCCGGCGCGGTGGGCGGCGAGGGCTTTTTCTTTCAATCCGCCGATGGGCAGGACGAGGCCGCGGAGGGTGATCTCGCCGGTCATGGCGATGTTGGCGCGGCAGGCGCGATTGGTCAGCAGGGAGACGAGCGCGGTGAACATGGCGACGCCTGCCGACGGGCCGTCCTTGGGGATCGCGCCGGCGGGGACGTGGATGTGGATGTCAAGGCGTGCCAGGGTCTTGTCATCCAGCTTGTACTTCTCCGCGTTGGCGCGGACGACGCTGTAGGCCGCCTGGACGCTCTCTTTCATCACGTCGCCGAGCTGCCCGGTGAGTTGCAGGTTGCCCTTGCCGGGCATGCTCGTCGCCTCGACGAAGAGGATTTCTCCGCCCGCGGGGGTCCAGGCCAGGCCCGTGACGACGCCGGGGAGGCTGGTTCGCAGGGCGAGTTCGGGCTCGTGCTTGATCGGCCCGAGGTAGGCGTTCAGGTCGGCTTTCCGAATGGTCGTGGGGTGCTTTCGTCTGCGTGCGACTTTTGCGGCGATCCCGCGCGCGACGGCGCCGATCTCGCGTTCGAGGTTTCGCACGCCGGCCTCCGCGGTGTATGACTCGATGATCGTCCGAATCGCCTCGTCCGCGATTCGGAGCTGTCGGATTTTGAGGCCTGCCTCCTTGCGCCGGCGCGGCACGAGGTACTTCTTCGCGATTTGCAGCTTGTCGAGCCGCGTATAGCCGGGGATGTCGATCACTTCCATCCTGTCGCGCAGCGCCGGCGGGACCGTCTCCATGTAGTTCGCGGTACAGATGAACATGACGCGCGACAGGTCGAACGGCACGTCAAGATAGTGGTCCTGGAACGAATTGTTCTGCTCCGGGTCCAGTACCTCCAGCAGGGCGGACGACGGGTCGCCGCGGAAGTCCGCGCCGATCTTGTCCACCTCGTCGATCATGAAGACGGGATTGTTCGCGCCGGCCTTGCGAATCTCCTGCATCACGCGGCCGGGCAAGGCCCCGATGTACGTGCGGCGATGCCCGCGTATGTCTGCCTCGTCGCGAACGCCGCCGACGGACATCCGGATGAACTTCCGCCCCAGCGCCCGGGCGATCGATTGGCCGAGCGATGTTTTGCCGACGCCCGGCGGCCCGGCGAAACAGAGAATCGGACCGCGCCCCGAGGGGTTAAGCTTGCGGACGGCGAGGGATTCGAGGATGCGTTTCTTGACCTTCTCCAGCCCGTAGTGATCGTCGTTCAGGATTTCTTCCGCGCGGTCGATGTCGAGGTTGTCTTCGGTGGTAACGGACCAGGGGATTTCGCAGAGCCAGTGGAGGTAGTCGACGCCGCCGCTGTACTCGGGCGAGGAATGGTGAATGCGTCGAAGCCGATCGAGTTCGCGTTGCGCCTCCTTTTCGACCGCTTCGGGCATATGGGCCTTGGCGATCGCTTCTTGGAGCTCCTGGATATCGGCGCCGTGGCCGTCGGCGCCGCCAAGTTCCTTCTGGATCGCCTGAAGTTGCTCGTGCAGGTAGTACTCTCGCTGCGACTTGTCGATGCGGCTTTTGACCTGGGTGTGGATCTTCTGGGAGAGCTCCAGGATGTCGAGCTGTCCGGCGAGGGCTTCGTTGATCTTGCGCAACCGATCGGGAATATTGAAAGTTTCCAAAAGTTCCTGACGCTTGATCAGGTCGAGCGAGAGGTTCGCGGAAAGGAAGTCGGATACGGAACTCGGCTTCTCAATGTTGTGGAGGATGCTGATTGCTTCGTCGGGCACACCCGGCGTCAGCTCGATCACCCTTGCAGCCTGGCGCTTCGCCGTTTCCACGAGCGCATCGAGTTCCTTCGATTCTTGGAAGGTGTCCTCCCGCGGGTGGGCGCGTGCAATGAGAAACGGCTCCGTCTGCGTTAAGTCCTCAATGCCGAATCGCGTCAGCCCGTGAACGATGATCGACTGGTTTCCCTCGCTGAGCGGAAGCACCTTCAGGATGCTCACCACCGTGCCGACGCGGTAGATATCGCTGAGCCCCGGGTCCTCGATTTCGGCGTGCCGCTGGGCGACGACGCCCAACAGGCTGTTGCCAGCGACGACTTCCGCAACGAGCAGCTTCGACTTTTCCCGCCCGATGTTGAGCGGCACGATCGTGCCGGGGAAGATCACGGTGTCTCGGACGGGAAGGAGCGGCAGCTTCTCAGGGATCGGCGGCTTGTCCTCTGTTTCACCCGCCTTCACGGGCGCGGGCGTGATGCCCTCTGTCTCGGAGATCTCTACCTCGGCGCTCTCTGCCTTGGTGTTCTCTGTTTCGTTGTTCTCGCCCTGCGCGTGGGCGAGATCAGCATCTTCGTCCGAGTGATCAATCATCAGGAGGTCCTTGGACGGGCGGCGTGTTGCCGGAGGTTGATGTTCAGGTTCGTCAAGGGAGCCTGCCAAACGACGGGTGAGTCTAGCCCTCCACGGATCGAGGGTCAATTGTCGAGGGGGCGTTGGCAGTGCAGCGCACGGCAGATGAGCCGCGGACTTCAGGTCGCGCAGTCGCTCACGGCGCGAAGACGCTCGCAGCTTCGGATGGCCGCGCGGGCTGAAGCCCGTGGCTCGTCGGCCCATATTAGCCGATGATCGATTCGAGGCGACGATGCGCGTCCGGAGACGGCGCCGAAGCGATGCACGTAGCAGGGCCCTCATAACGAACATCCCGGATCGCGGTCCTGACTGCCTGCCAGTCAACGTCGCCATCGCCGAGCGGGGCGTGAGCGGCGGACGCACCGGCGACGATGCTCGCTGTGTTCTGTGCGCACTGGAGCTTGACGTCGGTGAAGTAGATGTGGGTAACGCGATGCCCGAGTGTGCGAAGCCAGTCCTGCGGGTGGCCGTAGCACATCGTGGCGCCGACATTCAGGCAGAGCCCGATCCATGGAGAATTCACTTGATCGATAAAGGCCCTCGCCTCAAGCGGCGACAACAGGAACCCGCCGGGAAGGTGGTGACAGGCGATGCGTACCGCACGTTGCTCGGTATCCTCCCGCAAGGCCACCATCGCTTCGAGTGCGCTGGCCCACCGATCCGCATAGCCTACCGGAGATGCGGGAGAGCCCGGCTCCAAGAGGTCGTTGGGCGCGATGATAATGACGTCGGTGCCGATCCACCTGGCGACGTCCAGTGCCACGACGGTTCTTTCGCAGGCCGCCGGAGAAACAGCGGCGTCCTGTGCGGCGAAAGCTGGCTCGACCGAGCTTCCCAGCGAGACGGCTGAAACATCAAGTCCAGCTTCTCTGATGCGTGCGGCGAGCCGTCGGCAATCGTCTTGCGGCGTGGTGAAGGAGAACGGCCCTTGGCCGGCCAGCGTTAGCTCGACGGCGTCGAAACCGCTGCGTCCAGCCAGTTCGATGGCTTCGCCGATCTCCGTTTCATCGTGGAAGGGTGCAAGGCCGATCGCAGTCTTCACGTCTGACTCCCCTGGGCCATCGGACGACGGCACAGTACCATCGTCGGGGAGTGTGTCAATCGGAGGGCTGGGCGCCGGTACGGCTAGGCGGGGCGGTCGGACGTGGATTCCGCGCAGAGCCGATCCGCCGGTGGCGAGGAGCGTCCACGGTTCTGGGTCTCAATAATGTAGAGCCCGTTGCACTGTCGGCATCGATACCGGCGGCCCGTTACGACTGCGGGAAGAACTGTCGGATGCTCGCAATGTGGGCAGTTGACGTACAGTGGCACGACATACTCCAACGGAAGCTCGCCTCGACACCTTTGCGACCCGGCGAGAAACGCCCGAAAATCTCTTTGACAGGACTGTGATCCAGAACCTGGCTTCGGCGGCTGACGGGCAATCGCGATCGGAACAGCTCGCTGTCATCGCATCGTCGGGCGCCACTCAGTGAAACGACCGAACTCCTTGGATATTTCGCAGCCGCCTGCGGATATTTTGCAGTCGCGGCAGGCATGTTCGCTGCGACTCTCCGCGTCGCGATCCCGACAGCTGTCCCAGACTCCCTGCGTGCCATTCCTCAGATTGGCGATCTTCCGACTCCAGACTCAGTTCACAAACTGCTTCGGTAAGGAAAGACGCAAGGATCGCGCGGAACCTGTCACTTTGTCGACCGGTCAAACCGCTGCGAAGCCCCAGTTTCTGGTACTTGATGCGGTTGAGTACGCCGGTCAGGAAGAAGAACGAACAGTCGGGGGGGCAATGCAATCGGGAACGTGTGGGCATGATCAGAGCCCCGACCGTCAGGGAGTCGGTTCTCGTCCACACTGAGGGGCCGTCGCGGCGCGCGCTGACCGCTTACTGACGTGTGCGGCTCTGATCCTGGCGGGCGCGGTTTTGCTCTTTGACTCGATGGTCCTCATTTTGGAGGCAGGGCTTGGCGGCTGAGGTCTCGCACTGTTTGGCCGGCGAGCTGGCAGGGATGGTTGGCTTCGACCTCGCTCCGATGAACAAGGTCGGGTCCGCCGTTGCGACACTCGGCGAGCCACTCTTTTGCGAACCGGCCGGAGCGAATCTCGTCGAGGATGGCCCGCATTTCGCTTTTGGCCTGGTCTGAGATGAGTCGGGGTCCGCGGGTGAGGCCTCCGTAGGCGGCGGTGTTGGAGATCTTCCGGCGCATCGCGGAGAAGCCGTCCGCGTAAAGCATGTCCACGACCTGCTTGATTTCGTGGACGCATTCGAAGTAGGCCGTTTCGGGGGAGTAGCCCGCGTCGACGAGGGTTTCGAAGGCCGCCTTTGCCAGCTCGATGACACCGCCGCAGAGCACAGTTTGTTCGCCGAAGAGGTCGGCCTCGCACTCTTCGGTGAAGGTCGTCTCGATCATCCCGCCTTTGCCCCCGCCGATGGCCGAGCCCCATGCCAGCGCAAGGTTTCTCGCCTGGCCGGTGGCGTTCTGGTGGACGGCGAAGAAGCAAGTGAGACCCCCGCCCTGAATGAATCGCTCTCGCACGAGCGTGCCCGGCCCCTTGGGTGCGATCATGATGACGTCCACATCCGGGGGAGGGACGATTTGTCCGAATCGGATGCTGAAGCCGTGGATGAAGCCGAGCGCCTGGCCACGGCTCAGATGCGGCGCGACGTGTTGGTTGTAGATGTCGCCCATGGTCTCATCCGGCAGTGCGAAGACGAGCAGGTCGGCGAGGCGCGACGCTTCGTCGATCGGGATGGGCCGGAAGCCATGCTCGACGGCGAGAGCGTGGTTGGTGCTGCCGGGGCGTTGGGCGACGAGCACATCACTGCCTGCGTCTCGGAGGTTCTGAGCGTGCGCCTGCCCTTGTGAGCCATATCCGAGGACCGCGACTTTTCGCGTCTGCAACACGGTCGGGTCGGCATCCTTATCGTAGAAGACTTGAATGGCCATTTGTGCGATTCCTGCAGATTGAGCTTTGCTCCCGATCGCACCGCGCGTTTTGGCGTGGACGGCGATTCAGACGCCCAGGCATCACGACGCGGCGCGACGACCGTGTTATGATACCGCGATGCGACCACTTGATGCAGCAACGATTGAGGCGTGGCTGTCAGCAACGCAGCCCAGACGTGTCAGCCTTTACGGATCGTACGCGCTGCTGATGGCGGCGGTGCTGGGCTTCATGGCCCTGTTGGTGCTTGGCCCGCGGCTGGGGCTTTCTCAGACGGTCTGCACGCTGGTGCCGTTGGTGCTGCTCGCCGGCTTCGTTGTCGTGGCGTGGTTCCAGGGTCGTCGCCATCAGTGGTGCGGGCGGGCCGTGCTCGCAGCTTCGCAACATCTTCAGTTGGAGGAGCGGGACGCCGCGAGGGCCGAGCTGGAGGAGATCATGCGGGGATCGATCCGTTCGATCTCGGACCGGGGTGAGGCGTTCCTTCTCGTGGCGGCCTTGGCAGAGGCTGAGAATCGCTACGACGTGGCCGCACGGGTGTACGAGTCGCTGCTGATCCGGCGGATTGGGGACGCAACCCAGCTTCAGCGGGCCCAAATCGCCTTGGCGGAGGCCAAGCTGCGAAACGAGGAATTGACCGATGCGGTCCACATGATAGGCCGACTCGAGCAACTGCCGATGCCGCAGGCCATGAGGACGACCCTCGACCTCGTGCGGCTCTTTCAGCAGGTCTTCATGGGGCATGCCGAAGATGCGGTGCGAAACATCGAGGAGCGTCGGTCGATGTATCGGAGGTTTCTGTCGACGCGGGCGGCTTACGGCTACGGTCTGTTGGCTGCGGCCCTGCACGCGTTGGGCCGTCACGACGAAGCGGCCAAGCTGTGGCGCGATGCGACGACCCTGATGACGACCGACCGGTTGATAGCGGCGTATGACGTGTTGGCGCCGTTGGCGCGTGCCTACGACGCGCAGGAGCATGCCGTATGACGGCGGTGGAAGCAGAGACCTTGCTCGGCACGGTGCGGCGGCACTTCAGGCTGGCGTGGTTGATTCGCACGGCCCTGTTGATATTGGCGGTGGGTGCCTGCGTCGGCGCGTTTCTTCCGGACGGGGGCGAGCAGCGAGAAGAACTGATGAGTTCGGCTCTCTTGCTGGTTGGGGTCTCGTGGATGCTGCTGATGGTCATCAGCGTCCGGCAGATTCGCCGAGCGAACCAAGCGTCGGTTTACATCGCATCGGGCAGGCTCGATCTGGCGGAACAACAGCTCAAGGGCGCGCTGGGAGCATTCAGCCTGTATCGGCGAGGCAAGTTGCTCATCTGCCACAATCTCGCGGTCGTCGCTCACGGAAAGAAGGATTACGACACCGCGGCGGCGCTCTGCGACGGCGTGCTCTCGATGCGGAAGGCGCTCTCGCGAAATGTGGACCGTCTGTGCAGGATTCTGCTTGCTGATAGCCGCCTCTTCCTGGGTGATGCGGAGTCGGCGGCTGCGGCGCTGGAACCACTCTCCGCCGGCGACGGCGGCCTGGGTCTTTCGACGCGGCTGATGCTGCTGCCGGTCGAGTTGCGGTGCCAGACGCTCCTCGGGGCTTTTTCGGAGGCCGTCTCATCGTTGCGCGTCAAGGTGAAGCTGGCCGAGTTGCTGGATTCGGCGAAGGCGGCGTTGGTCCATGCGCTGCTGGCGAGGGCCTGCCGGGAAACGGGGCAGGATGCGGCGGCCGATTTCCTGCTGCGGCGGGCGTGGTTGTATCACGATCTGGGGGAATTGGCCGAAGACTATCCTTTTCTACGAGATTCAGCCCCTGGGACGCCGAGTGCCGATAATAACACAGATAGTGCGGCCTAGGTGTCGGTGCAGCCGGACGGGATTGTACGGCCAGCGCTGTGGCTTCGCCATCTAAGGAGATATCCCGATGCTAACTGTCAAGGTTCTCGCCGCTGCAGTTCTGGCGTGCATCGCACAGGCGGAGATCGCACCTTCGCCGTCGTCGGACGCCTCGGCGCTGGTGGCCAAGCAAGCGGATGCGAAGGGCGGATCGCCGACAGGGAGCGCTGCGCGAGCCAGTGTTTCGGCGCCGTACGATCTGACCGGACAGTGGCTCGTCGACCTTGCCAGGCACCAGGGCCACCTGTCGGGCCGGGCGGATCCGAGGAGCGTTTCGCTGCACGTCATCGCGCTGTTGGAAGGCGTGAAGGAAGTCGCGCCGGATTGTGCGGAGGCGTATCAATGGTTGTTCGATCTCCTGTATCGCATGGGGCGGATGGAGTCCGCTCGCGAGGCGCTTCGGAAATACGTCGAACTCGCTCCGGGCGACGATGCGGCGCAGATTCGGTACCTGGGGTTGAGCCTGGATGAGTTCCAGACTGCCGAAGAGCGGACCGAGTACGTCAAGGGCGAGATCAACAAACCCGACCTGCCGCGTGCGTACGAGAGTGAGTTGCACCGATGGCTGGCGAATCGCTACTACGAGCGGCGTGAGACTGAGCAGGCCGCGCGCGAGGTGGAGCACGCACTTCGTTTGAACCCGATGAACGTGGCGGCCCGACAACTCGCGTACGAGATGTTCGGCGAGACGGAAGCTGCGTTACAGCGTGTGGAGATGGCGCTGCAACTCATCGCGATTAATCCCAGCCAGGCGAACCTCGTCTGGGATCTGGGTGAATTCCTCGACCGGTTGTCGCTGCACCGGCAAGCGCAGGAGTGGTACAACCGAGCGATCGAGATGCACCATCGCGCCGAGGGACAGCCTGTGCCGGCGGAGTTCTGGCACAAGCTGGCGGTGTCGTACACCCGTTCGGGCGATTATGCCGAAGCGAGAGACGCGGCGACTTCCGCGTTGAAGATTGACGAGAATCTCCATATCGCGCGTCTGCTGCGTGCGACGGCTGCTGAGAAGGCGGGCGACGCCGAGGCGGCGGCCGCGGACGTGGAGTTTGTTGCCAAGGCCTATGAGGCCCGCGTGGAGGCGGTGGTTGCGGAGAAGCGATACGATGAGGCGGCGGAGATCGGGTGGTTCTTCTGTTATCACCGACCTGAAAAGCAGCGGGCGCTGCGGTTGGCGAAGGTCGCGATGGAGGATCAAGACCCGAGCCTTCTCGCCCGTCTTGCCTACGGCTGTGCCCTCCGGATGAACGGACAGACGGACGAGGCGATGAAGGTGTTGGAACCGCTCGCGTCGGTGGACCAACTGGCGGCGTTGGAGTTGGCCAAGGCGCACATCGCGCGTGGCGACAAAGGCAGAGCCATCACGGTCCTGCACAAGGCAGCGACCATTCAGTATTCCGGCATCGCGTACGAGTTGATTCGCGACATGCTGGCAAAGTACGACGAGACCGCGGCGCAGGTTCCGCTGAACACCAAGCTGATCGCCGTGTTGGACAAGTTCCACCGTGACGTGTTCGACTACCACGAGCGGCCGGCCGATTTTCTGAAGTTCTCGCTTCGGTTCGTTTCGGAGCGACTGCGGCCCGCGGGGCCCGTGCGGGTAACGTTGAGGCTGGAGAATGTCGGCCCGTTCCCGATCACATTCGGAGACGGTTTCATGGCTCGTCCGTTGGTTGCCCTGAATGCCAGGCTCGGCGGCGCCGACGGCACGTCCTACAAGAACTACCTGCAAGTCATGATGAACTCGCGTCCGGTGCTGTTGCCAGGCGATGCGGTCGAGAAAACGGTCACGGTAGATGTCGGACCGATGCGTGAGGAATTGACCCGCACGGTGACACGACCGATGGAGGTTGAACTTTCGGCGATGTTCGATCCCGTCTATGAAGGAGACAAGATCGCGGCCGGCTTCGGCACGATCAAAGCGGGGCCGATCATCACCGTTCGGCCGGCGATTGACGTGTCTCCCGCGGGGATTAACGCGCTGCTTTCGCGCGCCGAATCGTCAGAGATGAATGACCGCATCGAGGCGGCGAATATGATTTCCTCTCTATTAGCGGAAGCGGAACACGCGGCCAGGGACGGTGCTGCCGGTGGACTCCCGCTCGACACGTTACGAACGACTCTCGCCGGGCTCTTGTCGGATCATGACTGGCGTGTCCGGGCGCACGCGATCGTTGGCAGCGGTTGGTCGAAGCTGGACGACCGGTCCACCAACGCTGCGGCGCAGGCGGTGCGCGACCGGGACAACCCGGTGGTCAGGATGCTCGCTGTGCGACTGTTCGCGGAGCAGCATGGAGAGAAGTTTCGGGCGGTGCTGGAACAGTTGAGCAAGAGCGCACCACATCGTTGTGTGCGGATCATGTCAATGAGCTACCTGCCTCAGGCGCCGCGCGTCCATGCGAATCGGGCCGAACCGATCGCACCGGACGATCTGCCCTGAGCTGCCTCTGAAATGCATCGGACAATTCGAACAGAGTGTGCGGTCCGCTGGCGGGCGAGCCTCCGCTGCAGGAGCCCGAGTCGGCGCCGGTCATCTGCGGAGTTCGTAGCCGTCAGCGTCGCGCATTCCGCCGCACAGGCAGAGAATGCCCTCGACGAACCCCCAAAGCCCCACGAGCCCGCAGCCGACGCCCGGAAGCGGGGGACATGCCGACCCGAAGATGCCGAGCAGGAGCATGACCAGCCCCACGCCGGTGTAGCCCAAATAGAAACGGTGTACGCCCAGGCCGCCCAGGAAAATCCCGAGCAGTCCGGCGACGAGCATACTTCTGTGCCCGACTCCACCGTGGTAGGTGGGGGGCATGACCTCCACGGACTGTGCGAGTGGCGGCGGCAGTGCTGGAACGCCTGTCAGGCCGGCGGCGCCTGCTTGCCAGGCGCCTGCATCCGGCCGGACGCCGGGGTGCGTGAGCGTCGGAGCCTCGCCGGAAGCGGCCTCTCCTCGTTCGACCACCACACCGGCGGCCTGTTCGGACTGTCTGCGTAGCACCGCGGCGACGGCCGTGATCGAGTCCGCGCGAAGCTGTTTCTCCGTGCCGCGGTCGATCAGCGTTGTCGCTGCAACGATACGGCCTTCCCGTGCCCACTGGACAAGCGTATCGATGTCCGCGGGGCCGTAGCGCTTTCCGTCCGCACCTATGAGGAAGTAATACACCACTTCACCCGATCTCTCGTCGCGCTGAGCCGGATACGATGGCGCACGCGCACCTATTCGTTCGCCCCGGCATCTTTGTCGGCTGCAGCCAGCGGCTTCTCCGGTGTCGCTAATTCATCACCGGACACAACCGACTCCTCAGGGGATTTGACGATCGGGCCGGGCATATTTCCGGCATTAGAAACTTCATCCTGCTTCATAACCGTGTCGGACGGTATTCTGGGAGATAGGTCCGCGATGCTGGACGCGACGGCGATCGGCACCCGAGCCGCTTGGTTGAACTGCTGCGCGGACGTGCGAATCCCAACCACGCGACCGATCAGGTGCTCCGCATTGGCCTGAATCGCCGGCGGAACGTCTACATAGGCGATCGTTGTGCCTCGCTCGGGGTCTACGAGACGGTATCGCCGTTTCTCCGGGGCGAAAACGTGGCTGCGGCGCAGTTCCCCTTCAAGATCGTACTTGACCAGCGCGGCCTCCGCCCGCCGGCGCATGATCTTCATCCGCTCGGCGCCCAACTGCGTCCGAAACGTCGCCAGATCCTCCGCGTCCGCCAATTGCCCCGTGCGATTCGCCAGCAAAGTCTCCCGGTTCTTCAGTTGGCGAATGCGGATCGTCGCGATTGCCGCCGGCACGTACGCTTCTTCCTGGTTGGCAATCTCCTCGTAACGTTTCACGAGTGCACCCAAGTCCTGCGACATGAGCGGACGCCGAAGTTCAGCCTGAAGCAGATTCTCGAGTTGGCTTAGCATCACGTCGTATCGGTTCCCGACGGGCGCCGGTTTCTCGACAGCGGCGCCATTGTCCGAGGCGGCCTCCCCGTGAAGCGAGGCAATCGTAGGATCCAAGTCTATCGGCGGACCATCCTCATCCGTCGGCTTGGCAGCATCGGGAAGGGCGGGTTCCGTCTTCGCCGCAATCTGAGGAGGCGATATTGTCGTCTCCTCGGTCGGCGCACCGGCCGTGACCTTCGTCGGCTTCTCTCCAGCCGGAATCACCGTCGTCTTCGATTCGCGATCGGCGTCGGGCGCCGCCGCCATGTAGCGCTCCACCATGCCCGTCCGAAGTCGCTCCGGCACCGCCGCAACATAACGCCTCGTCACATACATGGAGGCCCCGCGCGGCGGCACGATCTTGTAGAAGCCTTCGGCCTCGCCGGTGATTTGCACCGACGCGCCCTTGCCAAGCACGATCTGGGTGGCGCTCTTGCGAGGATTGAGTTCACTGCCGGCCCGGATATAGACCTGGTCTTGCTTGATGGTTCCGGTCTGCGAGTCCGCCAGGCACTCGACCATAGACTTGTCCACATAGCTGAACGCCCGCGGCGGCGGCGCAATCTGGTACCAGCCGAACTTCTCTCCCAGCACCAAAACGCGGTCGCCCGTGTTCATCTTCGCGCAAGGATACCAGTTCACGCCTGCGCCGCTTCGGACGTACACGTTCATCCCGGTGATCTCGCCTTCCCAGGGAAAGGGAGCGTCGTCATTCCCCGGATCGGCCCACACACTCGTCGATGAAAGCGAAAGAAGCAGTAACGTAATCGCGGCTATCGTTATGGTAGGTCGCATTGCAACACCTCCCTGTTACAGGCACACCCTCGTACGCTGATACGACCGCGCGTCGCCCACACAACCAGGGGCGAGCACATAGCGTATCGTAGAAACCTCTGATCCCAAAGAAGGTACGCGACTTTGCCATAATTGTCAACGAATCCCGCTCAACACTCTTACGCCGGGCGCCATCTCCACACTTCCTTTTCGTCCCGCACGACGCGGCTTCCTTTCTCCCCGGAGGCCCCGAAGAGGCCATCCATCTGCCGCAGCACAGGCTTCACTCTGGTGTGCCCGCCGCCTCAGGTAACGGTATGACGCTGTTGTGAAAGGAAACGCCGATCAGCGGCGGTAGCGCCCCGGATCAAATCACAGGGAGGTGAGGCACGACAGCCAGAACCCATCCGGCAGACCGCCTGCCACTCCCCCCGGCTGAACCTCGCGGCTTCCGCTATCGAGCGAACCGGCCACACCTGACAATAGCGACCGGCTCCTGCTATCATGGTGCCGAACTCCGAATACGGGGATCCAGGTGAAGCGGCCTTGGGATGAGGCTGCCAGGCAGCCGGGAAACGATTAGAAACAGTCAGATGCTGGTCTACGCAATTCGACACGGTGAATCTCTCCACAATGCCCGGCGTGAAGACGGCCTGAACACGCCTCTCTCCCCATTGGGGATTCAGCAGGCGCACGCCGTGGCCCGGCGATTCGAAGGTCTGCGGATCGCCGCGATCTACAGCAGCCCCTTCTTTCGGTGCGTCCAGACTGCTTCAGCCGTCGCGGCGAGGCTGCGAATGCCGTTTAGAATTCACCCCAGTCTGATCGAGTTTCACCACCTCGCGCCGGGTACGGAGGTCACCCTTGGCCTGGAGGACATCGAGACGATCGTGTCACGGCATTCCGACGCCATCCCGTGTCCCGATTACGACGGCCCGTTCGAGTGGCCTCCCCCCGATGAATCGATCTTCGACCTGATCGCACGCGTCCACTCCTTCGCCGCGACACTGAAGGCCCGATGGGACAAGACGGACGACACCGTCATCCTCATCAGCCATGGCAGCCCTATCGCCCGACTCATCGAGGCTTGGCTCAGCGAACAGCCGGGTCCCTCATTTCGTTTTACGATTGACAACGCCACCGTCGCAGCCCTGCGCTACGTTGACGGCGTGAGCAGCCTCGTCTGCCTCAACGAAACCTCGCACCTCCGCGAGTTGCCAATCGCTGAGCAGGCCAACTACCGTGAAGACGGTTCGATCAAGCCCCAGCCCGCGACGCGGTATTGGTGATCTTTCTCTGCGTGCGTTCTGTTGCGCCGTGCGTTTTGCTATGGCAGCGTGCGCGATGTATCATGCTCGGCACGCGTACGTGTTTGGCGCATGGCTGGTGTGGCATGGGCCAACTTGCCTGGCCTTTGAGTTATGCGAAAAGGGCAGGCCGTGAGGCGAAGCCGAACCGGTTGGCCTGTGTCGGGCACGGGTGGAGAAAGACGGGTAAGCGCCGCCGTAGGCGGCAGAGCTTACCCATGCCACCCAGCTAAGCGCGTACCGGCACGCGACCGCGGATACCAAAGCGACGCACTCGCCGCGATGCAATCTTGTGAGGACGGATCATGCCTGCCGAACCGGTCAACATCGGCCCCTTCCAAATCGGTGCGGGACACCCGCTCGCCCTGATTGCGGGCCCCTGTGTCATCGAGTCAACCGACCACTGCCTCAAGATAGCCGAAGCCGTAGCCGAGGTCTGCCGCAAGCACGAAGTCAACTACATCTTCAAGTGCAGCTTCGACAAGGCAAACCGGACCAGCATCACGAGTCCCCGAGGACCGGGCCTCAAGAAAGGTCTCGATACGTTCACCAAAGTGAAAGACGCGACCGGCGTGCCGGTCCTGACGGACGTGCACCTGCCCGATCAGGCGAAGCCCGTGGCGGAAGTATGCGACATCCTCCAAATCCCCGCGTTCCTCTGCCGGCAGACTGATTTGCTCGTCGCCGCGGCGAAGACCGGCAAGGCCGTCAACATCAAGAAGGGCCAGTTCATGTCGCCCGAGCAGATGGAGCAAACGGTCCTGAAAGTCCGCCGCAGCGGCAACGGCCGTGTCCTGCTCACTGATCGGGGGACGTTCTTCGGCTACGGCCGCCTCGTCAATGATTTCACCTGCATCCCCTTGATGCAGGCGTTCGCCCCGGTCGTCATCGACGCGACGCACAGTTGCCAGATCCCGGGCGGCGCGGGCGACCAATCCGACGGATTGCGGCAATTTGTCCCCGTCCTCGCGCGGGCGGGCATCGCCGCGGGGGCGGACGCACTCTTTGTCGAGGTACACGACCAACCCGACCAGGCAAAGTCTGACCGGGCGACGGTCCTGCCGCTCGGCGACCTCGACGACCTGCTACGAACGTGTTGTCGAATCCGCCAGGCGTTGACCGGGTCCATGACAGATTAGACGGCTCGCGAAACAGCGAAGTGGTGCGTGACATCGCCCGCGCGTCGGGTACCAGATCCGAGCCCCGAGCGCAAGCGAGCGGGAAGAACCCGAAAACCCCGTGCTGGCGCTTGGGGCTCGGATTGAAGACCCCGCGCTGGGGGCTCGGAGCAACCCCGCCGATAGTGTCATGGACCCGCGTTGACCTGACTTATGCACGACACGTTGACGCTCGTGACCGCTCCCCCTAACATGCGGGGTTCAGCGGTGCATTGAGACGGGCGGCTCCAAGGGGCCGCTTCATCCGCGTAGTGCAGGAGTAGCCGAGGCATGGTCGACCGGGAATTGCTCGACATACTGGTGTGTCCCAGTTGCAAGCAGAAAGTGGAACTCGAAGAGCCGCTGCCGGGCGATGACGCCCAGGAGCGACTCGTCTGCACGGCTTGCGGCCTTCGATACCCCATCAGAGACGATATTCCGATCATGCTGATCGACGAGGCCGACCCCCCGAAAGAGAGTCCGCAACAATAATATCGAAGACACGGAGAGCAATACCCCCGGTAGATCATGTTCGCGATTATCTCCGACATCCATTCGAACCTCGAAGCCCTCCGCGCCGTTTTTGACGACATCGATCGGCGCGGTGCCGAGAAGGTCTATTGCCTCGGCGATATCGTGGGCTACGGCCCCCAGCCCGGCGAGTGTCTCGATCTCATCGTCGAGCGCGTCGAGGCCAGCCTGTGTGGCAACCACGATCACGCCGTCTTCTACGAACCGCTCAATTTCAACGTCAATGCGGAGCGGGCCGCTTTCTGGACGCGCTCGGCCATTGACGAAGAAGCCGACACAAGTCGGCGGAACAATCGATGGCGTTTCCTCGGCGGCCTCTCGCCGCGGCTGGCAATAGACGGCATGCTCCTCGTCCACGGCTCTCCGCGAAAGCCGATCAACGAGTATCTCTTCCCCGACGACGTCTATGCGAACCCGCAGAAGCTGATGAGCAACTTCCAACGAATGGAACAGATGACCTGCTTCTGCGGCCACACGCACGTGCCCGGCGTCTTTGTCGATGATCCGTACTTCGAGCCGCCCGAAGAACTCGGGGAGGTGCCACGATACACCATCGGCGACGAGAAGGTCATTATCAACGTGGGTTCCGTCGGCCAGCCGCGCGACCGCGACCCCCGAGCGGCTTACGTCGTGGTCGACGGCGATCAGGTCGAGTTCGTCCGCGTCGAGTACAACATCGACGTGACGGCGAAGAAGATCCGCGACAATCCCAATCTCGACGATTTTCTTGCCGCCAGACTCTACGAGGGAAAATGACACAGCCCCGTTCCCGCACAGTTCGCCGTGCCCGGACCGCGCTTTACCCGAAACAGACGATCGCTTCTTTGACTGCCGGATGACCTAATGGATCCCCAGACCAGACGTACGATTCTCGCCACAGTGCTGTGTTTCCTGATCCTGTTCGGTTGGATCAAGATCCAGCAGACGCTCAACCCGCCTTCGCCCGCCGAGCAGACTACCTCCGCACCTGCCGAAACGCCGGTTGACGGCACGGCCACCGCACCGACCACGGCCACCGCGCCGACTACCACGCGGGAAACAGTAGTCACCGCGGCGCGAACGGAAGGCGATGCCCCCGGCGCCGCCTTCGAGAAGCAGGAGTCCGGCTTCACCGTGCCCGACGCCCCGACGATGGAGACCGTCACACTCGGCGACGATCGTCAGAACGACGAACACACGGGCTTTGCCAACCCCTACGAGTTCTCGGTCGTCGTGACGCCGCGAGGCGCCGGCGTCGAGTCGATCAAGCTCTCACGATATCGAAACTCTATTCCCAAGGACAAGAAGCATCCTACCGACGACCCCTACGACCTGTTGAAGGTCGTCAAAGACCCGAAGACGGAGAAGTCCTACGCCTCGCTCGTCACCGACTACGTCCGCCTGACAGAAGGCAGGGCTACACACACCGTCAATCTCGCCGATGCCGCCTGGTCCATCGAGAAGAAGACCGACGACGAAGGCGAAACGGCGACGCTTCATACGACCGTGAATCGGGACGGAGCCGCCGCCCTCGACATCCGCAAGACCTACCGACTCGACAAGGGCTCTTCCAGCCTGATCATCGACCTTCAGGTCGAGAACGCCTCCGATCAGACCTACAAGCTGGCCCTGCTCCAACGCGGCGGAGTCGGACTCAAGAAGGAAGACCTTCGCATGGAGTACCGCCGCGTCGTAGCGGCAGTTGTCGATGAGAACAACATCATCACGACCGGCGGTGACAACACCGCCACGCGCGACGATGTCTTCAAGAAGGGCGATGAGAAGCACCGCAAGTCCTTGAAGACCGGCGACGAGCGGCTTCTCTGGTCGGCCGTGGGCAATAAGTACTTCACCTGTATTCTCGCCCCGCTACCGCAGCCGACCGACGAGGACAGGTCCGCGTATCCCGCCGTGCTCAATAATGTCTATGGCAAAGCCCTTTTCGAGAGCAAGAGCGACAAGGACGATCTCACTCTGGAACAGGAGTTCGTGCCGAATGACGCGCTGG
Source organism: Planctomycetota bacterium (assembly GCA_043813895.1). Taxonomy (GTDB): domain Bacteria; phylum Planctomycetota; class Phycisphaerae; order UBA1845; family UTPLA1; genus CAZTAR01. Next base: position 31,160 of record JBDRKQ010000106.1, on the reverse strand, counting down.
CGCCAGGCGACACGTGGACGGTCACGATCGAAACCTACTGCGGCCCCAAGAGCAAAGGGCTTTTCGACAAGTCACCCAAAGCGACCGCGCGAGACTATGCCCTCGTCAGCAACCCCGACCACTCCGGCTGCACCTTCGAGTGGCTCTCGCGAATCATGCTCTGGCTGCTCTCGCAGTCGTACCGTGTCGTCCGGAACTACGGCGTCGCCATCATCATCCTCGTGATCATCGTCAGGCTCATCCTGCACCCAGTCACCAAGATGGGGCAGATCAACATGATGAAGATGCAGAAGGGGATGGCCCAGCTCAAGCCCAAACTCGAAGTCATCCAGCAACAATACAAGAACGACAAGCAGAAGATCAACGAAGAGACCATGAAGCTCTACCGTGAGGAGGGCATCAACCCCGCCGGCCAGATCTTCGGCTGCCTGCCGATGTTTCTGCAAATGCCCGTCTGGATCGCCTTGTGGACGACGCTCAACACCAACGTTGACATGCGTCACGAGCCGTTCTTCTTCTGGATCACGGACTTGTCCGCGCCCGACGGCCTCATCCCATTTGGCAGGACCTTCGAGATCCCGCTCCTCGGCACGATGATGGGCCCCATCGACTCGTTCAACCTCCTGCCCATCATCATGACGATCACGATGTACTTGCAGCAGAAGCTCACCCAGAAGCTCACCAAGCCCACGACGCCCGCCGCGCCGAAGACCGACAAGAACGGCAAGGTCATTCCCGACCAGATGGCGCAGCAACAGAAGATCATGAGCTTCATGATGATCTTTTTCGGGTTCCTCTTCTACAATTTCCCCAGCGGCTTGAACCTCTACATCCTCTCCAGCAATCTACTCGGCATGCTCGAGCAATACCGAATCAAGAAGCACATCAGAGACAAGGACGAAAGGGGCGACTTCCAGGTCAAGAAGAAGGAGACTGACCATAAGCCCGGCGGACCCTCCTTCATGGAGAAGCTCGCCAAGAAGGCCGAAGAGGCAAAACGTGAGACATCAGGCCGGGCAGCGGCCGGGGATAGACGAGGCCGTAAGAAGTCGCGGTTCTAGCCACTTCAGGGTAATCCGTGGCGGGATCCGCCCGACTCGAACCAGCCGGTAGCGTCGGAAGCGATGACTGTCTGCAATGCAGCACCGATGGTGTCCCCAAGAGCCACGTGGGCTTGCCATCGGCTACCATACTTCCTTCTTCAGTGCGGCAAGTTCGGCTCCCAACACGGGCATCGCTCCGACGTGCCGAGCCACCAACGCGCCGACGCCATTCGCGAATCGGGCAATTGAAGCGAGCGGACGGCGCCGCAGACAGCTGTGGATCAAACCTGCTGAAAAGGCGTCTCCTGCGCCGACAGCATCCACGACGCGGACAGAGACGCCACGCTCGTCCACCGTTTCTGTTGCGCTCACGAGCAGGCATCCGGCCGACGCGCGTGTCACGCAGACCAGCTCCAACTCGTATCGCCGACACAACGCAGCGGCAAAGTCAGGCAGAGTCGTCAGGCGCACCCCGAGCATCGAAGACAATACCCCGGCTTCGTCTGCGTTCAGCTTCGCGATGTGGCAACGCTGGAGCGATTGCTCAATCCACTCTCGCCGGTACCAGGGCGGTCGGAGGTTCACGTCGTAAACGAGCACTGCGTTGGCAGCGGCTGCCAGGCACCGACGGATAGTCTCACGAGTCTCCGGGCTACGCTGGGCGAGCGTGCCGAAACACACGGCCGCCGCCCCGGACATCAGCTCGTGGAGGCGTTCGTTGAACTCGACGTAATCCCAGGCCACATCCTCACGGATGTGATAGCTGGGCTGGTCGGCCCGCGCACGCTCCACGGTGACCACACCCGTGGGGTGCTCGGGATCCACCTGGATAGCGTCAGTGGCAAGCGTCTTGGCCGCCAGGCGGGCGATCAGCTCGTCCCCGAGAGGGTCGCGCCCGACACGCGAGCAGACCAGCCCACGGTCTCCAAGCTGCTGCGCGTGGAAAGCAACGTTAGCCGGTGCCCCGCCGGGACGCCGCACACCGCCGGAAATGTCCCAGAGTAGCTCTCCAACGCCGACGACGGTCTTCGGGGCGACAGGTTCCGACACTGGCAAGCTCCTGAGTAAACCCGGTCCAATCGCAGAGCCTGTGCTCGGCAACCTGTACTGGGTGACCCGTGCTCGCCGGATGGTCACCTCAGGGGAGCAGGCTTGTCAAACTTGGCTTCGGAGGCAAGCGGGGCCGACTTCAAAGCCGAGCGTTGTGCACCACCTCAATCCAGGTCCACTGCGCTATCGGTGACTGCGGGCGGAAGGTCCGATTCCTCGCGCTGCCGGATTTCGTCCGGCAATCCCGCGGTCACCTCCACGGTCGTCTTACCCTGCAACCGGAGATAAGCGGCGACGTATGACGCCGCGCTCCAGGCCTGATAAGCCTTGCCCATTGCGCGGCCCGTCAGGCCGTGCGCCCATTCCGTAAACTCCCACTCTTTCGTCAGCCCCTGGCGGCACAGTTCCGCCAAACGGCCGAGCGCTTCCTCCGCCGCGGCATCTTCACCGAGTCGCTTCAAGAGTCGGACCCACAGCCCACCAACGAATGGCCAAATGCCGCCATTGTGGTAATGGTCGGGGAGGTTCTGGAGATTGACGAGGAAGTAGTCCCGCCAGTCAGGCGCCCCGGGTTTGATCGCCGGGTACAGCACGCGGACAGGGTAGGGATGGTCAACGGCCACCTGACGCAGGAACTGCCACACGCGCCTGGAGCGCGCATCATCCAGGACGCCGTACAGCGCCGCAATGATGTTGGCAAACACGTCGCATCGCCAACTGAAGCCGAATGGCGTGATCTGGGCGATCAAGTAGCGCGACCGGCCGAGGTTGAACTGCGTGCTGGCAAATGAGGCCACGTTATCCCGCACTGTCTCAGGCGTCGGCCAGAACTGTTCGTTGATGATCTCGCGGATGCGGGCAGCCCGGTTGATGTACCGCTCGGAAGACCGGCCGTTGATTCTGCGAAGCTCGACAAAGTCCACGTTCGCCCGGTACCACAGAACCTCATCATAGAGCACGTTGTACGAGCGCGGGAACAGGTCCGCCCAATCAGACGCCTCGGGTATTTCCAGGAGGCCGCAGTTGTTGGAGTCGTGCGCTTGCAGCCATTTCATCGTGCGGTGGATGGCGCGGAAGTGCTTCTTGCCAAAGGCGATATCGCCAGTGGTCTTGATGTAGTTCCAGGCGGCAATGATCACCCAGATGGCCCCGTCGATTCCGGCGATGTTCCCGATCCCCGCGTACTCGGGTTGTCCCGTATCGATCCGGACGTAGTTCGGGAGATGGCCATCGGGAGTCTGGGCGCCCAAGATCGTCTCGAGCGACCGACGGCCGCACTCCGTAAACTCGCTGTCGCCTAGGGGCAGCGACCACATGAGTGTCATGGCCGAGTCACGGGCCCACACGCTCCGGTAGTTGCTGGCCGGCTCTTCGTCGTGCTCGATGCTGCAAGCGCTGAAGCCGTGCTCCGTGACGTTCATCCGCAACACCTGGCGCGCTTTGTCGAAGGCCTGGTCGATTAGATTCACTGTTTGCCCTCCGTGCCACCATGTTCGCCTGGGCTGCCGCTGATCGTGCGAGTGACCGTTCTGCCCGACGCCCCGTCAATGACCGGCAGGGCGCCCTGGATGCTACGCACGTGGATGTCACGCTGCGGGAACGCAATCTCGATGCCTGCCTTGCGGAACTCGCGATCGATTGCGTCGTTGATTCCATCGATCGTGGACAGGTAGTGGTCAATTGCGCCAACGTACACTCGCACCTCGAAGTTCAAAGAGCTGTCGCCGAAGCCGGCAAACAGGATACGTGGCGCCGGATCTGCTAATACGTTGGGATGCTCGTGCACGACACGCATCAACACCTCGCGCGCCAGTCGTGTGTCAGAGCCGTAGGCAATCCCGACCGGCACGATCAATCGGAGTGTCGAGTCTGACAGCGTCCAGTTCACGACTCTGCCTGTAATGAACTCCTTGTTCGGGATGATCAGCTCCTTACGGTCCCACCCCACGACCGTCGTTGCTCGTGTGCGGATGCGGGTGACCGTGCCATTGATATCTCCAACAGTGACCGTGTCCCCGATGCGAATCGGCCGTTCGAACAGCAGCATCAGGCCCGAAACCAGATTCGCGAATATCTCCTGCAAGCCAAAGCCCAGGCCGACCGTCATGGCGGCGATCAGCCATTGCACTTCAGACCATCCGACGCCGATCTCGCCAAACGCCACGATTATCCCGACAACGGTGATGATGTAGCGCGTAATCACCGTGGCCGCGAACCGCCCGCCGGCGTCCATGGGCAATCGCTGCAGGATCGTGATCTCCAGGAGCCCCGGGATGTTCTTGACGGCCACGACCGTGATCAGGGCCACGAGGCCGGCGAGCCCGAGGTTGGCCAGTGTGACTGGAATCGTCTTGGTGTACTCATCCACCCGCGTGCCACCGTCCACCGTGGGAACCGTTTCGGACGCCTGCTGTGTGATCGTCCAGAGCGTGACCCCGCGAAATACGCCCAGCGCCGGCATCGCTTCCGCCCAGATCCCCCACAGGGCGACAAGGCCAATGACGATCAAGGTCACACGCACGAGTTGCAGCGTCTGCTTGTTGATCGCCGCGACGTCGAGTTTCTCTTCTGCTACGGTGATCGCCTCTTGCTCACTCGGCGTCGCGCATTCGCCTTCCTTCTGCTGTCGCCGCAGCGCGGCACGTTCACGTGCCTCGACAATCGCGCGGTGGCGTGTCTGCAGCAGGAGCCAGCGATCTATCAACGCGCGCAGCACGATCAATCCGAGGAGTAGCCAAACCGATTCCATGAATCGCGCGCCGAGATAAAGTGACGTGTAGTAGTACCCCGAAACCGCTGCAATCACGAGCGAGACCGGCAGCGCTAACGCAAGCAGATACCAGATGTGTCGCAGCCGGTAGAGCGAGTTGCCTGGCTGTCGCTGAAGCACTGGGCCAAGGATACGCCCCGCCGGCCGCAACACGCGCTGCACAAACAGCGCTATGGCCAGGTACGCCACGATGAATGCGAGACGGCCGAGCGAATCCTTTGTGCCTTCGATCGTCTGCGCTTCCAACGCGGCAAAGATGAAGAACGTGGGCACGAGCACGGCGGTCAGCCAGGCGATATGCCGCTTCAAGAGAGTCAATGACCGGGCGTTCCAGCGAAAGTGCTTCTCAGCCAGGCCGTTGCGCCGTGCCAGTTGCCGCAACGACTGCAGCGTGAGCACGATCACGGCGGTTGCACTGAGGCCGCTCGCAACCGCCTTGGAGAAGTCGGTTGCATCATACGGCGATGCGATAATCCGTCCGGCAAACCACAGTGTTGCCGGCCACCGCACGCTGAGACCGGCCGTCGCGAACAGCACGCCGATCGTCCGTCCCATGCTGTCCTTGGACGGCTTGGTCACCATTTCCCCGGCTTCGCGCACCAGGCGTAGCAGCCGCGGTGATGCCAACCAAATCACGATGAGCACCAGCAGACCCGCGAGGGTCGGGCCGGCGTTGGCGCGAAAGGTCCCGCCGACCGACTTGATGACGTCCGCCCAATCCGCCGGATCCAGCAGCCACGCGAGCGTCTCCTGCCCGCGCCGGATGTCCGCCACGTTGGGCAATGCCCCGCTCTTGATCCAGAGGACCTTCTCGTCAACGAACTCCTCAAAACGCTCGATCTTCTCGACCAGATCTCGCTCCTTGCTGTCGAGGTCGACGAGTTTGTCGAAGAGCCGATCATGGTCCTTTAGCAGGCTGTCCGTGTCGGCGCGAAGGGTGACGATGGCTTCTTCCGCGGCCTGTCGGATCATCGTTCGCTGTTCTTCGCTCGTATCGGCGTCAACTAGTGCCATGATTTCTGCGACGATTGCGTCCACCTTCATCAACTCGCTGCGCCGCTCCTCGAGCTCCATCATGGCAAGCTGAGCGTCGCTGATTCTGTCTTTCCGCTGACGAAGACTGCGCTCCGATGGACGGAGCCCGGGGAGATTGTTGCGGTGCTTTCGCAGGAGTTGGCCGATGGCGTTCGTCAGCCCTGTCGCGTTCACACGCCGCGTGATCTTGTCGAAGTCCTGACCCGCCTGGGTCAGGAGGGCCTCCGTTTCGGCCACACGCGCGTCGACTTGTTTGCTCTCGGCCTGCAATTCCTTTGCACGCAGCACTAACTGCTCACGTTCCTCCGCGAGCGGCCGTATGGCCGGATGCGCCCGCTTCAACTGCTCGCGCGCCTCACGCAGTGCGAGTTCCGACTCTTTGCGCGCCCTTTCCTGAACGAGATTCTGCCACGCGGCGAGGAGCTTCTCGATGTGGCTGACACGCCGCGCAGACCGGTCGAGTCGCGCCTGGAGCAAATCACGGCGAGCGTCATAGCTGAGAAGTTCGCTGTTGTACGCTTCGATCTCGCGCTCGACCGCGAGACGTCGTGCCTGGCTGAGGGCCTGCTGAGCCGAACGAACGACGGCCGGCTGCTCCGCGTCCGGGCTGGCCGGTGTTTCAGCAAGCGATTGCAGGCGCGACTTCGCAGCGGTCAAGAGTTCCGGCGCCTCCTTGCGGCGGGTTGTCCTCCGGTCACGTTCCCGCTCCCAATCTGCGAAGCCCTTCTTCTCGGCCTCCAGATCGCTCTGAACCTGGCGGAGACGTTGCTCAAGGTCGGCCCGGGTGGCTTCGGCGGGTACGTCCGGCGTCGGCTCGCCGAGCGGCGTCATGAGTTCGGCCTGGATCGCGCTGAGCGTCTCCGGAGCTTTCTGGCGCTCCGCTTCGTACTCGACCGCCTTGGCGGCCCACTGCTCCGCGATCTCGAGCTGCTGGATTGCCTGTGTATACAGGCCCACAACTTTCGATTTGGCGTCTTCCGAAAGATCTGCCGCGTCTTGAACCTGCTTGAGTTGCAACTGGAGTTCACTGGCGGAGAGCGACGGCTGAGGGACTGCCGGCTGCGTTGCTGTTGCGGGCTGGGTCTGTGCCTCACCTGGACCCGACTCCTGCGGCTGTTGGCCCATGGCCGCGCTGGACAACAAGAGGACGAGGGCGCACAAGATGGAATGCCGGCGGGACGCCGGTGCTCCCCGGCAGCCCGTGTGCATCTGAAATCGCATGTCGATCACTGCCTCCAAACTGAAGTCGTCACGGGCGAAGGCCCATGGGCGGCGGGTACGCAGCCTGCGCCCACGCGACGCCATTCTCAGGGGGACCGACCTCGATTGCCAGCCCACGGTCGTCGTCAACGGGGATTCCGCGCACCTACGGCGTCGAGTCTTCGATCACGGGCGCTCGGACTCGTGCCCCACGACGTTTTGGGCGGCCATGGTTAAGACGCTTCTGCTACCTTCGTGACCACAAGGGTCAAGTCATCCTCTTGCTCGCGGTCGCCGCGAAAAGCAGTAACGGCGTCAATAATCGCTTGGCTGATTTCCTCCGATCGTCCACATGCATGCTCGCGCACGACATCGCGCATGGCGTCCTTCCCGAAAAACTCGCCGCGCGTGTTGCGAGCTTCCCAGATCCCGTCGGTCCCGATCAGGAATATCTGCCCGGGTTGCAGGTCCATCGGCCCGTGCTCGTGGTATTGCCAGCTTGACTCAATCCCAAGCACCGCATCACTTCCTGCCAGTTCTGTGAACGCGCCCGTGCCGGCGTCATAAACAATCGCAGGATCGTGCCCGGCACTTGTCCATCGCACCTGCCTGGCCCCTGCATCAAAGACCATGTAGAACATGCTCATGTACCGACCGCCACTCATGTCGGGGCTAAGACGGCGGTTCAGGACGTCCATCAGCGCCGCGAGACTACCAGGTTCGCTTGCGTGAGCTCGAAGCAATGCCCGCGCGGCCGTCATCGAGAGGGCGGCGGCCACGCCGTGCCCTGTGACATCGCCCACCGCCACGCCAATCTGCCCCGGAGCATGAGAGGGCAAGTCGATGAAGTCGTAGTAGTCACCGCCCGTGGTGTCGCAGTAGATGCTCCGGCCAGACATATCGAGGCCTTGCACCGTCGGTGGGGTGCTTGGCAGAAGATGCTGCTGCACCTCCTTCGCAACTTGAAGAGCGTGTTTTATCTCAAGGTGGTCCCTGAGCTGAGGGACCATCGCATTAAAGGTGTCACCAAGCTGCTGAAACTCATCCCGCGTTCTGATGTGGGCGCGCGCATTGAGATTCCCCCGACCAAGATCGTGGGCCGCGCGAGCAAGTTCATCGATGGGTTTCATGACGGAGCGCGACGTCACAAAGGCGACGATCCCCACGGCCAGGAATGCCGCCGCAGCGAGGATCCCCGTGGTTTTGAGTCCAGCTTCAACCCGTGTGTGAACCAGTTGCTGCGTCTCCGCGGTCTCAGCCAACACGTCTTCGTAGGGCAAGATGAACACAAGGTGATCACCCTCTTCGTCGACTGGCCCATATACCCAAAGCGAGTTCCGGCTCTGATAGGGCATGCGCCGAGAGCCCGTCTTTCCTTCGGCCAAGTCCTTGAGGAAGCTCCCCATCTGACTGCTGTCCTCTGAGTCCAGCCATTCTCGGTCAAGGGGCACATCCCATCGCTGCCCCTTGACGTGGAGGCCGGGCCGGGCAACGACGCGGGCTCGTGGATTCGCTGACTGAGTAGCGGCAGAAAGAGTGACCAACGCGGCCAGCGCGCGGTCCGAGTACATACCCGGCATCTCCATGGATTTGGCGAGCTCAGCGACGGAGATGTCGATAGCCGTCACGCCAGCAAACGCTCCATCGGCGTAGCGCACGGGCATGCCAAGCGTGAGGATCACCTGCTCTGAGGAAGCATCGAAATAAGGCCCAACCCAAGCCAGGCGGCCCTGTTCTTTCACGGCGCGATACCACTCGCGCTGCCGGTGGTCATATTGTTTGGGGTATCCCCCGTGGCCTGGATAACTGCTCATCACGCCATTCTCCAGGCCGGTTGTTTGCCAGAAGATGAGTTCGGGATAGTCCCCCTGCAGGAAGCGGTATTCACCGGCCATCATGGCCAATCGCACGACATCGTCGGCGACCTCGCTCCGCGAGACTCCAGGTGCTAAGTTGACCACCACGTGGTTGTAGGTGACGGGGATTGGCGTTCCCGATCCGCTCTCGGCGAACACGAAATGTCTTTGGGATGGCACCATGTCCGGCGGACGGTTTGCCCCTCCATCGTAGTCTTCCGTGCTGTACACAGATACATGGGCCGGCTCATCAAGACTCAAATGACGCTCCACCTCACGGGCCTGAGCGCGAACGAGGTGCTCCAGCATATGGCGCCGTCTTTGCAGCATAGCGGCTTGATCACGGATTCGCTGCTGGAGGTGGTCCGTCGTCCGCTGAATGAGTGATGCGTGGGCGATGGCAGACAGATCATCGCCGAGCGACTGGACATTCCTGCGGTCCAGCAGAGCCAGAGCAGCCAACGGGATCAAGGCTATCGCCGGTAACATCACCAGGAGCTTCCAGCGGACGCTCATGTTGTTGCCTCCTCCGTCTGGGTAGACTGTGGCCCTGGCACAGCAGGTCGCAAAGGTGCAGGCTTCTCAGCAGCGGGCGCACAACCTGCACCCACGCGACGCCATTCTCAGGGGGACCGACCTCGATTGCCAGCCCGCGGTTGTCGTCAGAGGGGATTCTGCATACATACGGCGTCGAGTCTTCGATCACGGACGCTCGGGCGGTTGCCCGCCAAGCCAGCCTTTGCGTCGGAAGTACAGGATCATCCCGATGGCGACCACGACCATGCCGGCCAGGAGGAACGGGTAGGCCCAGGGGGTGCGCAGCTCCGGCATGTTGTCGAAGTTCATCCCGTAAACGCCGGCCATGAATGTCAGCGGGATGAAGATGCTTGCCATGATCGTCAGGACTTTCATGACCTCGTTCTGCCGGTTTCCCACGCTTGAGAGATACACGTCCATGAGGCCGCCGGCCAGCTCGCGATACGTCTCCACACCGTCCATGATCTGCACGCAGTGGTCGTAACAATCGCGCAGGTACACACGCACGGTGTCGGTGATGAGCGGGTTTTCGTCACGAATCAGGGCGTTGACAGCTTCTCGCTGAGGCCAGATTGCCCGACGGATCGCCAGCAGATCGCGCTTCGCCCGGTGAATCTCGTGCAAGGTCGCTGGTTGCGGGTTGGCCATGATCTCGTCTTCGAGCGCCTCCAGCTTCTCGCCGAACGTCTCCAGAATCGGATAATACCCGTCAATGACCGCATCGAGCAGCGCGTACGCGAGATAGCTGGGCCCGGAACTGCGGATGATTGCACCTCCCCGCCGGATTCGATTACGAACTGGATCGAAAACGTCGCCACTGCGCTCTTGAAATGTGAGCACGTAATTCGGGCCAACAAACAGGCTGACCTGCTCAGGCTCAACGCCTTCTTCGCGCAGCAGGGCCATACGCGTGATGCACAACGTGTGCTTCTCGAAACACTCAGTCTTGGCTCGCTGTGGCACATTGACGACGTCCTCCAATGCCAGGGGGTGAATCGAGAACATGTCGGCGAACTCCCGCAGGATGTTCTCATCTCCAAGTCCCTGGACATCGATCCAGCAAACCGTGTTTTCTTCGAAGAGGTTCTTCACTTCGGCCACCGCCGCAATGTCGTGCTCCTCCAGATGATCCGGCCTGTACTTCATGACCCGAATTCTCGGCGGCTGGGCACTCCCGTTGATCATGAGCGTACCGGGCTTTGACCCCACCGGCGGATGTCGCTTGCGGAACATGGTCCTTACTTCTCCATCGACGGCTGTGCCTGCGCTCAACAGCGGAGAACCTCTGCTACACGATCACCATGTTCCCACCGGCGTCCCCATTCGGCAACACGCGTGCCCCCGGTCCGTCCGGAGCGATGATGGTTGACGCGGCTCTTCCAAGGCTCGGCCTGGCCACAAACGGCTGGGAATCACGCCGAATCGGAAGGACGCCAGTCCCGTCCTCCGAACACGAGAGCTTGGCGCGGCTGACCGGCCACTGGGCGGCGGTTGTGACCACCGTCATCGACGCTTGCCGATTTCCGAAAGCAACTCCAGTTGCACTTCCTGAATCCTCACCAGGCGTTCCCATTGATGTGACAGTAGGTGATCGACCTTCTCGTGGAGTTGGCGGATCTCCAACTCGGCTTTCAAGTTCACCTGATAGTCGTGCTCGGCGCGCAGGCGGTCCTTGGCCTCTTGCCGGTTCTGACTCATCATGATGATAGGGGCCTGAATGGCGGCGAGGCAGGAGAGGACGAGGTTTAGAAGAATGAAGGGATACGGATCAACCGGTCGCCAAAGGAGGACGAGCGAGTTCATCAGAATCCAGAGCAAGAGCAATATCCCAAAGACGATCAAGAACGACCAACTGCCGCCGAACGTAGCGATTCTGTCGGCGAGGCGCTGACCGAACGTCCACTCCTGTTCCAGTTCCGCATCGACATTGCTCGAAAGCAGTTCGTGCTCGCGCAGACTCCGGAGAACATCGTGTTCCAGGGTCGTCAGTTCGCCCTTCTCGGATTCCAGCAACGAATGAACGTACTTTCCTCGAAAGGTCGCGAGGTCGGCTAGGCAGATAAACTGTTCGGGGGACCAGTCGGGGTGCGTTCGGCGTATCTCCTCAACCACCGCCGGGCGAATGACCGCGCCGGCCGTCAGGTCCTTGGCCGCGAAAGTCTTTCCGCAGATAGCACAGGCATGCCTGTGGTTGTGATGGTTCTTGCTCATGGCTCACCTTCATCGCTTCGCATCCGCTGCCTGCGAAGCTCCAATCCCTCGGTGTCGCTGCTCGGCCGGCAGTGCCGCGAACCTGATTCCGAGCACCATGCCGACATACTTCCCGCGATTGCCGACGAGCATGTTAAATGCGATCCAGAACACCGGAAGGGCCCTCAGACCGGGAGCCGCACCCGGGGCAACACCCTGCGGGGGCCGCGCGCCGCCGTTGCTGCTTTAGACTTTCTCGACGTGTGAGCGACCGCCCGAGCCTGGACGGTTGTTTGCTGTGCTTTCATCCTGTGACAAACTGCCTGCGCGCCGCGCCATGTTCCGCTGCGCGCAACAGCGGGCGTTATGTCAACGTCCCCGGCAGGGCTCGAACCTGCAACCTCCGGCTTCGGAGGCCGGCGCTCTATCCAATTGAGCTACGAGGACGAACACGCCAATGTCGCCAACGGCCACGCATTCTAGCGGCGAATCTCGGGCGGGCAAGCGCAGCGGGGTGTTTTGTGGCGACGGGACGCCGTAACGGCGCGGGGTCTCGTAGCGGCACAAAGATAACCGATGCGCCGTCTCGTCGGTTGTCCGCGGCGAATAGACCGGCCTATCGGGCACTACGAGCGGGATGAACCGTCGAGCAATGGGCCGGCCACCCTTGTTTAGGTTACTTAAACAGGGTTTCAATGGCCGGCGTCGCAGTCGCGCGCGTGGATGCGCTCCGCAGTCGCTGCGAGAAACGCGTGGATGCTTCACTCTCCCCAATGTCGCCCTGATCTTCGTGGGCTGCGGGAGGGTTGACTTGCCGGCCGGTGTTCGATCATATAGAGGCGATCGGCGTGAGGGGGCCATGCCGTTTTGGCACAGGCGTCGCTCCTGGCAGAACTAGTAGCACAGAAGTCAAGTAGCACCGCGGTCAAGAGAACTCGGGACAAAGCGACGATGGCAACTGCAACACAAACAACGAAAACGGATGAGCATCTCAAGGTGACGGAAGAGTACGGAGCGCACAACTACCATCCGCTGCCGGTCGTCATCGAATCGGGCAAGGGTTGCTGGGTGAAGGATGTCGAGGGCAACAAGTACCTGGACATGCTGGCCGCCTACTCCGCATTGAACTTCGGCTACTCGCACGAACGGTTGATCGCGGCGGCGACGAAGCAACTGAACAAAGTCACGTTGACATCCCGCGCGTTTCACAACGACCAGCTCGGCCCGTTCTGCAAGGAACTCTGCGAACTGAGCGGGTTCGAGTCCGTGCTGCCGATGAATAGCGGCGCCGAGGCGGTCGAGACGGCAGTCAAGGCGGCCCGCAAGTGGGGGCACACGGTTAAGGGTGTGGGGCCGAACAAGGCGGAGATCATCTGTGCGAAGGGCAACTTCCACGGTCGAACCGTCACGGTGATCAGCTTCAGCACCGACGAGCAGTATCGCAAGGGTTTTGGACCGTACACGCCGGGCTTCCCGCTGGTGCCGTTTGGCGATGCCAAGGCCCTGGAGGCGGCCATCAACAAGAACACGGTGGCGTTCCTCGTGGAGCCGATCCAGGCGGAGAGCGGGATCCTCGTGCCGCCGGACGGGTATCTCAAGGAAGTGCGGAAGATCTGCACGAAGCACAACATCCTGTTCATCGCGGATGAGATTCAGACCGGGCTGTGCCGCACGGGTGAGCGTTTCGCCTGGCAGCACGACGGCTCGCACGCGCAGCCCGACGCGATGTGCCTGGGAAAGGCATTGGGCGGAGGGATCGTTCCGATCTCGGCGTTCGTGGCACGGCGTGAAGTGATGGACGTTTTCAAGCCCGGCGATCATGGTTCGACGTTTGGCGGCAATCCGCTGGCGTGCGCGGTGGCCCGCGTGGCGATGGACATGATCGCGAACGATGGGCTCGCCGAGCGCGCAAAGGAGTTAGGTGCGTACTTCCGGCTGAAGTTGGAGGCCGTGGGCGCGCCGGCCGTCCAGGAGATACGCGGGCGGGGTCTTCTCATCGGCGTGGAGATCAAGCCGGAGTATCCGAAGGCACGCTGGTTCTGCGAGAAGTTCATGTCGGAAGGCATACTCTGCAAGGACGCCCACGAAGACGTCATCCGATTCGCGCCGCCTCTGGTCATCGAGAAGGAAGAGATCGACTGGGCAATGGAGCGGATCGCGCCGGCGCTGCTCTCGGCAACGAAGATCAAGTAGAGCGGTTTCCGCGCACGTGTAGCGGCCGACGCCCCTGTCGGCCGAGGAGAACCGTTGGTAATCGACGTCCGACACGGGGGTCGGACGCTACGATCGCTCGAAGAACGCTTTAGCAACGCGTCTGCTACCGCCAAGGGGGGCGGGGCACGCGAACTCCGTTACGGTCGCAGTGAGAAGGAACATGCGGCCCCTGCAAGTGAGAAGGTTCGAGAAGAGGACATGACAACAACAGGAGCACCGATCAATGTGATTATCATGGGGGCCGCCGGGCGCGACTTCCACAACTTCAACTGCTGTTATCGCAACGACGCCCGCTATCGGATCGTGGCCTTCACGGCGACGCAGATACCGGACATCGAGGGGCGGGTCTATCCGGCGACGCTGGCGGGCAACGGCTACCCGGACGGGATTCCGATCCACGCCGAGGAAGAACTGGAGTCGCTGATCGCGCAACACGAAGCCGAGTTGGTCGTGTTCAGCTACTCCGACATCCCGTACATGGACGTCATGCACCAATGCGCACGGGTGAACGCGGCGGGAGCGAATTTCCAGTTGATCGGCGCCGCCCAGACGATGCTCACGTCGAAGAAGCCCGTGATCGCGGTTTGTGCGGTGCGGACGGGCTGCGGCAAGAGTCAGACGACTCGGAAGGTAGCGGAAGTCCTGAAGGCGATGGGGAAGCGCATCGCCGTGATTCGCCACCCGATGCCCTATGGTGATCTTGCGAAGCAGGCGTGCCAGCGATTCGGCGAGCTGGCGGATATGGATCGGCACGAGTGCACAATCGAAGAGCGCGAGGAGTACGAGCTTCACATCCGAAACGGCAATCTGCTTTTCGCGGGCGTGGACTACCATCAGATCCTCGCGGCGGCCGAGTCGGAGGCGGACGTCATACTCTGGGACGGCGGCAACAACGACATGTCGTTCTACCGATCGGACCTGTTGATCACGGTGGCGGACCCGCATCGGGCGGGGCACGAGGTTTCATACTATCCCGGCGAAACAAACCTACGGCTGGCGGACCTGATCCTGATCAACAAGGTGAACACCGCGGAGGCTGCCGGGATCGAGACCATCGAGGCGAACGCCCGGCGGCTGAACCCGAAGGCTCGGGTCGTTCGTGCGGATTCTGCGATCATCTGCAAGAACGGCGGCGACATCAAGGGCAAGCGCGTGCTGGTCGTGGAGGACGGGCCGACGCTCACGCACGGCGAGATGCGCTACGGCGCAGGCCACGTCGCGGCCAAGCAGTTCGGCGCCGGCGAGATTGTCGATCCGCGCCCCTTCGCGGCCGGCTCGATCAAGGGCGTGTTCGCGAAGTACGGCCACTTGACGGACGTCCTGCCGGCCATGGGGTATGGGGATCAGCAGATCGCCGATCTCGAAGCGACGATCAACGCGACGCCCTGTGATCTCGTCCTGATCGGTACGCCGTTTGACCTGGCAAGCCTGATCAAGGTGAACAAGCCGACGGTG
Organism: Planctomycetota bacterium; assembly: GCA_043813895.1. Lineage (GTDB taxonomy): Bacteria > Planctomycetota > Phycisphaerae > UBA1845 > UTPLA1 > CAZTAR01. The sequence goes on along the minus strand of JBDRKQ010000106.1, from coordinate 15,810 downwards.
CGAATCGGCTACGAACTTGGCGGCGCAGGCTCCGAAGCTGTTGCCCAGGCAGTGCGAAGCCATCCGAAGCTGGCATGACAACCGTGGGAGGTGCGAGGTATGACAAGTGCGTTGAAGGGTCGCAGTTTGGTTTCGATGCTCGATCTCTCCATGGACGAACTCCGCGCCGTGCTCGATGTGGCGACGGCGGTGAAGCGGTCGCCGGGAGACTATTACCACCGATTCGCCCACAAGACGCTGGCGATGATCTTTCAGAAGCCGTCGCTGCGGACGCGTTTCTCGTTCGAGACTGGGATGACCCAGATGGGCGGGCACGCCGTGTATCTGGCGCCGGCGGACATCAGCCTCGGAAAACGTGAAACGACGGAAGACATCGCCCAGGTCCTGTCACGGTACGCCGACATCATCATGGCCCGTGTGTTTGGGCATGACATCGTCGAGGATCTGGCGAAGTATGCCACCGTGCCTGTCATCAACGGCCTGTCGGATCACGAGCATCCCTGCCAGATTCTTGCGGACCTGCAAACGATCCTGGAGCGTCGCGGTCGGCTGGCCGGACTCGACTTCGTCTACAGCGGCGACGGAAACAACGTGGCCCACTCCTTGATGTACGGCGGCGCGGCCACGGGCATGAACGTGACGATCGTCACGCCGCCCGGTTACGAGCCGAAGCCGGAAGTCGTGACCGAGGCGAAGGCGCGGGCGAAGTCCACCGGGGCAACAATCAACGTCAGCAACGATCTGATGGCGTCCATCAAGGGCGCGGACGTGATCTACACCGACGTCTGGGCAAGCATGGGGCAGGAATCAGACGCCGAAAACCGCCGCAAATTCTTCATGCCGTACCAGGTGAACTCGCAGGTCCTGGCAGAGGCAGACCCGCACTGCGTCATTCTGCATTGCCTGCCCGCGCACTACGGCGAGGAGATCGAATACGACGTGACGCGCACGCCGAACTCGGCAATCTTTGACCAAGCGGAGAATCGCCTGCACGCGCAGAAGGCACTCATGTTGCTCCTGGCGGGGATGTCCTAGCGAATTCGATAGTGCGCCGCCGCAGGCCAAGCGCCCCCGGCCCCGCGAGCCGGTTCGTCTCGATCCGGTTTTCTTGCAGGGGCTCTTGAGCGTCGTCGCGAGCCACCTTGCGCTGTGCTGAAACGGCCTACTACGGTCGCGCCGGCCGTATCCCGGTCGAAACGTAGTACATGCCATAGGCTGGATTCCCCTGAGACATCAGGTCTATGGGATAGGACGTGTCGGGCGCCGGTGGCGTTAGCGCGGGCGAGTTCTTTCTGAACAACACGACTTCGATAGGCCTGCGCCCGCTGCCCTGGAAGTGTTCCAGCTCCTCGTACTCCCGGCTCGAAGTGAGAACCGACAGCGGCAACCGATGAAAGTCGTTCGGGCTGTAGATCGGATCCCAGACCACGATCGTGCCGGCCGGCATGGACTCGAGCAGCGCGGGTCCCTTGTGCGCCCTGGGGAACTCCACGAACCCGAGGTAGTAGGCCACCCAGGGATTCGGTGCAAAGATCGGTTGCCTGTCCATACTGTTCTCGATCAGCCAATCGACGACGACGGCCACCTGTCGCTGTTCGCTCCGCACCCTCAGTGGCCGCACGAGGAACACCCATTGGATCACACAGGTCATCGCCAGCAGGACCGCAGCCACACGGGGCATCACCCGGCTCGGGCGGACGCGGCGGACCAGATACCATGAGGCGACCGCAAGTACGGCTGCGATTGCCGAAACACTGCGAATCAGCCAGATGAGCCGCTCGTCCTCGACAGCCAACCGCCCCGCCCCCCGCTCGACTTCAAAGGCCAGAAGCCCCACCGCCCAGCTCGCCGCAAGCACAAGCCAGCCAAGACCACGAGCACGCGGCCGTGGCTGCGGTTCCGTCATCTCGCGCACGCCCGCAACCGCCAGTATCGCGACAAGCGGCGCGACCGTGACCATAAACCGCCCGAACCCGCCACTGGCAAAGAAGCCAAACGCTACGGCGGCGGTGTGGCCCGCGAAGTAGCAGGCGACGAGGGCCGGGATCAGAGGTCTGCCACGGCCCACAAACACGATGCCGCCGAGAATCGCAAGGCCGGCTATGACAGGCGGCACTGCCTCTAGCGCATGTGGGACGTACCCCAGCAGGCCCGTGGCGGCGTACTCGGTGGAGCCGCGCGGTTGGAAGAACGCCTGCACAGGCCACGACCCGAGGAAGATGCGAAATAACACGTTGTGGGTGACCAGCGCCCACGTGGAGATTGCGAGCGCGGTAGCGGCGCGAGCGGGTGATGTCCGTTGCGCGAGCAGGGCAAGCCACCAAAGGGGTAAGAGCAGGATCATTTCATGGCGCGTGACGAGCGTCATTGAGAAGACTGCGGACGCGCCCACGCGCCGGCCCGCGGCCAACAACGCGACGGCGAGTACCAGGTAGCACGCTGCAAAGTTCTCGGTCAGCGTCGTGGCCGCGAGGAGTGAGTTCAGCGGTTGGAGATAGCAGGCCAATACCACTGCCCATGCGGGTCGGACGTGTAGCCGCATCGCCAGTCGTGCAGCCGCGAGCGCCGCGATGGCCGTCACACATGCGGACAGCAACCGTGCGGCGTGCCAACTCCAGGCGGGATCGTCGAAGACCGTGACCGCCGCCAGCGGCAGCGTCAGTCCCGGCCGGCCCCAGAAGTGCAGCAGGTATTCGGGAAACCAGCAGGCCCACCGGGCCATCAGGAAGTGGGCAAGGTCGTCGTCTTGATGCACGCCGTTGGAAGCCAGGCCGAGCAGGACGGTAAGGGCGAAGCAAGGAAGGAGTGTGAGATACACGGCCCGCTTCTCGGAGGGTGTGTGGCCGACGAGCCCCATATCGGCCGACGATGCCGACAGGTTCGGCTCGATCCCGTGCGGGTGAGCATCACTCACTGGCATCGCTCGTCAAACCGGCGCGGATTCCCGCCGCCGAGCGGCTGGCCCCAATTCAGCTTGTCGATGAGCGTGTCCCAGGATTGACGCCGCGGGTTGCGAACGATTTGGAAAGTCGCCGGGGAACGACGAACGGAAACGCGCGTCCCGCCGGGCGCCGCCCGCACCAACTGGCCGTCCAGGACTACCGCGGCGCCATCAGACGATTCCCCGACGGTGACGCCCACTTCCACGTCGGGGCAGACTACGACGGGACAATGGCTCAGCGAGTGAGGACACTTCGGTGTGAGTATCATGGCGGCGACGTCGGGCTGGAGGATCGGTCCGCCGCAGGACATGTTGTGCGCCGTCGAGCCGGTCGGCGTCGCGACGATCAGCCCGTCTCCAACGATGGTCGTGACCGCGTGTTTATCGATCTCCACCGAGAGTGCGACGGTTCGGAAGGGCGTCCCGACGCGGATCACGCAGTCGTTGACCGCGATGCCGTTCCACGGTTCGCCGGCGGGCGGCGCGATGGCGACGTCGAGCATCATCCGCTCGCTGACAAGTGTGCGATCCGAAAGGATGCGATCGAAATCGCGCTCGACTTCGTCCTCCGTGAAGTCGGCCAGGTAGCCGAGCTTCCCGAGGTTCACGCCGACGATCGGGACCTGCCGATGGTGCAACGCCTGGACGACCGTCAGCAGGGTGCCGTCACCGCCCAACACGATGACGAGATCTGGCAGTATCTCGTTGACGCGCTCCGGATGCCCCGACAGGTCAGAGCCGGCGAGCATCCCGCGGGCATCCAGCCAATCGGAGAGCTTGGTGAACGTCTCTGCAACGCCCGACTTGCCGGCGTTGCCGATCAGAAATACGCGCGACGACTGCGTGTTCGTTGACATGCGGACTCTCAACACACAAGCGAGAGGACTCACCGAGTGCGGCGAATGGAGTACACTGTCCTGGAGTATACTCAAGATACCAACCGCAGTCTAAGGACAAGGCATAGCGGCTGGATATGACAGCGCTAGATCCCTCTCAAAGACCGATAGCCGCGGATCGAGCTCAGGCCGAAGAGCCGCGGGCTTCAGCCCCGCGCGGCATCCCCTGGACATTTGGGTCCCTACGCGCGAGCGAAAGGCCGCGCGGACTGAAGTCCGCGGCTCGTCTTTCTTGCGACACCCACCGGGACGGTACGCCAGATGGCGGATGACGGAGCACAGGGGATACAGTCCGATAACTCCGCAGCAAAGGGTCAACCGCCACGACCCAGAGCCTCTCAACCGCTCCGAGGCCGCCGACGCCCCGGTCCGTCGTTACAGATAGCGGATGTTCAACGTCGGCACCTTGGAACATGACGCTGGTCGACGTCCGACACGGGGCTCGGAAGCTACGCCGCATCTTGGTACGCCTCGCCACGACTTGCCGTAACGCCTTATATGCCATAGTGTTACATGCCGTCCGGTGATAACGATTGCAGAGAGGTCTGGCGCGAAGAGCCTGGCCAGACACCTTGGCATCGCGAATAATCGGGTGCCGCCGAATCCGCCACTTGGGTCGCGGCCGCACATCCATCCTCCACTTAGGGAGGGCTGTGCGAGGATCGAGGCGCAATGCAAGCGGGACGAGGTAGCGTCGGCTCCTCCTCGCTTGCCCAGAAATAAATACGAATCGGAGCCTGAAGCAATGCCCACGTTCCAGTACGAAGCGATGAACGCCGCGGGGCAGGAGGTCAAGGACGAGGTCGAAGCCCCGAACTCCGAAGATGCGATCGCGAAGATACGCACTCTCGGGTACTTCCCGACCAAGGTCCGCCAGAAGGGCGGCGCCAAGAAGCAGGCGACCGCCGCCACCCCCGCGAAGAAACGAAAAAGCGGCGGCTTCGGCGGCGTCTCCACGAAGCTACTGACGCAGTTCACGCGCCAGCTCTCGACGCTGATGGATGCCGGTCTTCCCATTCTGCGGTCACTGCGCATTCTGGAGCAACAGCAGAAGCCGGGCGTCTTGCGCGTGACACTCCGGCACGTCGGCGAAGACGTCGAAGGCGGAGCCACGCTCTCCGAGGCGATGTCCCACTTTCCGAAGGTCTTCAACCGGCTCTACTGCAACATGATCGCCGCGGGCGAGGCGGGCGGTGTCTTGGACATCATCCTCCAACGTCTGGCGGACTTCATGGAGAAGGCCCAGAAGCTCAAACGCAAGGTCGTCGGTGCGATGATCTACCCCATCTGCGTCATCGGCTTCGCCTGCATGATCGTGGTGGGCATCATGTATTTCGTTGTGCCAAAGTTCAAGCAGATCTTCCTCGACTTCGGTGCCGACCTCCCGGGCCCGACCAAGATACTGCTGGGCCTGTCGGACTTCATCATCGGCACCTCGAAGGACGCAAACGGGAACGAGGTGAAGATGCTGGTCCCCGGTTGGGCGGTCCTCGTGTTCTCACCCGTCATCGCGTTTATCGCCTTCAAGTTGATCCGGAAATTCAAGCCGACGCGTGTGATCGTTGACACGGTTGTGCTGAAGATCCCGATTCTGGGGGCGATCATCGCCAAGACGGCGGTCGCACGGTTCACACGAACCCTGGGCACGCTCATCGCGGCCGGTGTTCCGATTCTGGAGGCCCTTACGATCACTCGGGATACCGCGGGCAACGAGGTCTTCAACGCCGCGCTGGGCAAAGTGCATGACTCCATTCGTGAGGGCGAGTCGTTCGCCGCCCCACTGAAGGCTGCCAAGGTCGTTGACAACCTGGTTGTCAACATGGTGGACGTTGGCGAAGAAACCGGCGATCTGGACAAGATGTTGATCAAGGTCGCCGACAACTACGATGAAGAAGTGGAGTCGCTGGTGGCCGGGCTCGTCAGTCTGCTCGAGCCGATCATGGTCATCTTTCTGGGCGTGCTCGTCGGGTTCATCGTGATCGCGCTGTTCCTCCCGATGGTCAGCCTGATCAATAACCTGACGGGCGGATGACCCGCAGGCGGAAGACAAGAGGAGCCGAACCGGTCGGTTTCGACACCGGCATAAGAGGACCCGACACCGTGAGAGTGGCGATGACAACCAGCCGACACGCCCGCACCGCACGTCGCGGAATGACGCTGGTGGAGATGCTCGTCTCCATCGTGCTGATCGTCGTGCTGATCGGCCTCTTGGTCGTGGGGGGGAAGACCGTGAGGCGGTCGCGGATGCGAGCCGCCGCGGAGCAGCAGATGGCAACAATCACGGCATCGATCGAGCAGTACGCCGCTTTCTGGCCGCGCTGGGAGTCCTTCACGCCAACGGGCAAGATTCTCGTGTCGGACAAGGGGTGGCCTGACTTCAGCCCCGGCCGACTCTTCACACCCGGTGTGTTCCAGGTGTTGGCCGGTTTCAACGACAGCCTGGCGTTTGACGTTACGGACATCTTCTACTCGAAGCAACGAGACAGCTACGAGGATCCCGACGCCATGTTCTCGCCGGGGGACGTCCTCAACGCGAACAGTTGTCTCGCATACAGCCTGTCGTCGGAGTCCGGCAAGGGGCCTTTCATCGCGGACGCGGAGGGCATGAACCTCCTCGACATCACGCGGGTGCACAAACAGGAAACCGATCCGGTGTACCCCCCGTATGTCGGCCAGACCGGCGGCGAGCGGAGGCTCGTGTTTGTTGACCCGTGGGGGACGCCGTACCGGTACTTCTGGGTGTATCGTGATTCGGAACCCGACCTGACCCTTCGTGCGTACAGAGGCTATCTGCCTGTCGAGACGGCCGATATCGACCATGCCCGCTTCCGCAAGGCCGATACGTTTGTGCTCGAGTCCGCCGGACCCGACGGGGAATTCGGGAACGTGTGGGCTCAACAGAACGACCCGCTTCTCGACGTTGACCGTGCCTTCGACAACTTGATCGTAATGCCCTAGGAGTCCACCCGTGACGGACCGCCCCCGACAACTCGAACCCGCGGCCACGCGGCAACGCCAGACGGCGGGCCTGTTGTGTCGTCGTCGCGCGGCGTTCACGTTGGTGGAGTGGATAGTGGTCATGGCGATCGTCGCCATTCTGTTTTCGATCGCAGGAATGGCGTTTCGGGGGGCTGCCGCCAGCAGCGTGATGGCGCAGGCGAAGAACGCGCTCGTCACCTACACGCAGGTTGCACGGAGCTATGCCGTCGCCAACCACATCGAAACGATGCTGGTTGTCAATCCACACAACGGCCGCTTTGAAATCTGGCACTTGAACCCGCCCGTGGACGGCGGCCCGTGGGATCCGCAGTCCGGGGGTGACGCGACCGTCGATCCCGAGAAGACGGACGGCTACGAGTTCGCGCCGGTTCTGGATCCCGCAGCGAGACTGCCCCAGACTCCCATGGGCAAGCCTGCCGCGATCGTCAATCCGATCGACTACAACCAGCGTCCTCTCAATGACGACGACCGCAGTTATGACAACCTCACATGGGCGGCGTTCTGCTTCGATGAGGAGGGCCAACTCGTGATCCGCACACGTCGCATAGCGACGCGGACGTACCTCCGCCGAAACGGCAACCTTGAGCCGAACCCCAACCGGCTCGAGATCGACGCGACGCCCGACCTGACGCTGGACACGCTCGTGGATGGGGACGACACGCCCATTACCTCCACGCGCGGTTTCGTGATCTCCGACGCGCCCCTGATGATGAAGGCCCTGGGGGGTTCCTTCACGCCGGCATCTCTCGTAAACGACTGGCTCCTGCGGACGCGCGAAGGAGAATACTACCGACCTTTCGCCGAGACGATCGTCCTCAATCGTTTCTCGGGACAACAACTGACGGGAGCACGCTGACGTGAGACTGGGACTTGACAATCCGAACCACCGCTGCCGAGGCTCGGACGCTGCGACAGGCATCGCGAGACACGCCGCGCCTTGCACCGCGAGATCGAAACGCGCTCACGCGATTTCGATTCTTGAGACCACGATCGCCATCGGCATCCTCGGGATCGGCATGATCATGGTGGCCGCGGTCTTCCCGGTCGCGCTGAGTCAGCATCGCGACACGACTGACATGGCCCGCGCGGACGCGTTGTTGTCCAAGGCCGATTCGATGCTCCGCAGCCGTCTGAATGAAGACGTGCTCTGGACCGACCCGACACTGCCCGCCGGTGAGGATTCGCCGTGGCTCCTGCTGCCAAGCTCGAACCTGGCCTACATGTCGAACGTCTGGGACGAGATGCCCGCAGCCGCCCCACCGCTCTACACGGATCTCTCCAGCTACGCGAACGTCATCAACGGCATTACGGAAAGCGACATCGTCGCCGGCACGGCAAACCTGACGCTCCTTACCGGCATCGACACCCTCAGCGACCGCCGGGCGCCGTTCACGGCCGGTGACATCTTCTCACCCTTTACAGAGGGCGAGTTCCGCGAGGCTCCTCACCGCCTTGCATGGTACGGTTTCTACCGGCGACGCGCGAACGGCACCTTCAACTACACGGTCGCCGTGTGCAGACAACTGCGGGATCAGCTCTTTGCCCGGCAGGACCTGGCGGAAAACACCGAATCGAGCTTGGCGTACGAGGCGCAAAACCCGTTCTCGACGCCGATTCCCGTTTCATTGAGTCTCGCCGATGCCTACCACCTGCCGATCCCCTGGCGTGTTTCCGTCGGCTACTGCAGCAGCATTGCACCGAGGATGCTCTTCAACACGCGGAACTCCGACACCGAATCGATGTTGGGGCCCGGACTGCCACTGGGCGTTCTCGCCCCCCGGGGCTCGAAGATCATGATCCACGGCGCGGTACACCAGGAACCGCCCGCGGCGGGCGCGCCGGACGTCTCTGTCCCAGCCGGCAGAATCCTCACCGTTGCCGACGTCATCAGGGACGCCGACGGCTTCCTCTCGATGATCGAAGTGACCGAGGACATTACAGACCTTCCGTGCTTCGACGCATTCGGCGACGGCAGCCGGCTGATCACGTTTGACGTGTGGCTCTTCCCACCACCGCTCGTCGGATCGCGGTTCGGCGACACCGCGCCCGTGATTGAATGGAAACTGTTCCTATGATCCGCCCAGGTCCGACAACGCGACGCACGCAACTTCCGCGATCCCCGCGCGTTGGAACGAACGCCCCGCGCTCGCGCGCAGCGGCCGGTTCCACGCGTCCCGCTTCGGCCGGCGCCTTCACGACGGTGGAACTGCTCGTCTCTATGGCCATCATGGTCGTGGCGATCGTCGCGGTTTCTTTCGTCTTCGAGATCAGTTCCAAAACAACGGGGCAGACCCTCTCACACTCCGAGGTCACCGAGGCCTCGTCCGCCGTCCACCATCGCATTGCCGAACAGCTCCTGCGGATCAAGCAAGGGTTGCTCATCATCGAGAGCCCCACGCCGACCCTGGCCCGCGCCGACGTCAAGGGTGCGCCGAAGCTCTTCCGGCTCAGGCACGACCGGCTCGTGTTCATCGCCTCCGGCGGTCCCCGCGAGTTTCAGTCCGCCACCGATCCCACGCTCGGAACGCCGACGAACCCGGAAGACGCGCCCGCCAGCAGTTCCGAAGCGTTGGTCTACTTCGGACCGGGCATCCCCCTGGCAGACGTCCCGCCATTCGGGGAAATCGACTATACGGACAACGACATCGGTCTGACAGCGTCGGAGTGGGTGCTCGCGCACCGTGCAATCCTGCTCTTGCTCGAGGATCCGAACCCGGCCGATACGTGGACGCCGCCGGATATGACTGTCTTTACAGGCGGAGGCACGGGCATGCTCAACGGCGGCCCTCTTCCGGCGTCTTACCGCACGTGCGAGATGGACGCCGTCGTTTCCAGTGCCAGCCGCCTTGCCACCGGCGACACACTCGTCAACCTGATCCTGGCGATGGACCCCGCCACGGAACTGCTCACCGCCAACCCGTCCATTGCGGGCCTCTGGGAACCGAACGTCGCGCCGACTTCCGCGAGTCTGGATGACCCGGCCGATTTGGACTACTACACACGTAGCGCATTCACCTTCCAGCCCAGGCTGGCCGACTTCCGCATCGAGTGGACTGACGGTGTGACGAATCCAGGCGTACCTGATTTCGGCACGCGCTGGTTCGGCCTCAGACCGGACTGGAACTCGTCGCTGAGCAATCCCGACCAGATCACCCAGCAACCGATGCGGCGACAGGATTTCCCGTGCGATGCCGCGGAGTTCGACGCCTTCCAGAACAAGATCGAATGGTCCTCCCCCGGCAGCGGGAGCGCCGCACAGGATGCCGCTTATCGCGCGATCTGGCGGTTGGATACGTGGCAGTACCGCCCCAAGGCGCTGCGGTTCACTTATCGCATCTATGACGCGCGGAACAGACTGAAAAGCGTGCCGGAGACCGACCTCAACGACAACAGCATCCCCGACCCGGACGAAGGGGGACCCGGGCCGGCACTCGTGACGCGATTCGGAAAGGAGTTCTCCATCGTCGTGCCGATCCCATGATCGACGCCGCTTCCACGGGCGACGGCGTCCGCGGTTTTAACCGGCGACTATGATGCAGGACACCGGCGCGGAACTCGGAGAAGAGCCAACATGCAACCAACCGACGCTCATTCAGGCAAACTGAACCGCGCGGCGCGGCCTCCGGCCGCATCGTGCCACAGGCGTCCCGCCTGTGGGCCTACCGGCGAGACGCCGGTGCTCCCCGATTCGCCTACCCGCGGCGCGCCGATGTTCCCCAGGTGGCGGCGCAGAGGCTCGATCATGGTCTTCGTGCTCGGCATCCTCACGATGCTCGCGCTGATCGGGCTCGTGTTGATCGCCAAAACGCACGGCGAATCCAAGCGCGTCGCCAACGAGTTGAGCGCTTCCTCCGGCCAGGCAGCCATGAACGGCGTTATCCAGACGGTCCGCGAGACGTTGCGCCGGGATATCTGGGGCAAACCGCCCTCCCCACTCACGCCGGAACTCGATGCCCCGCTCGCCAGCGACAGCTCATCTGACTACCTCGAAAACAACGAACCGTATGACGCGCCTGGCAAGAGCGACCGGTGGCTGACATCCACACTGCCTTACTACTGGGGCGACATCCTCGTCAACGCCACCGATCCCGCCGCCGAGATCAGTGTCCTGGCATGGCACCGTGTCTCATACCTCGGCACGGACATCATTCGGAACGACGAAGACAGACCGTTCATGTGGGCTGCGGCGCTGCGTGCCCCGCCCTCGATCTTGACACTGGAAGAACTGGCGGCTGCGGCCGTCTACAACGACGACGATCTCACGAACGTCTGGGTCCTGCAGACGCCGCCGACGGCACTGGCCGGCATTCCCCTCATCCCTGGCTCCACGACCAACCTGACAATCGCAGAGGCCAGGGCACGATGGGAATCCGATCCGCCCGTCGCGCCGCTCGACGCCACGCCGCGGTTTCCGTATTTCGACACAAACGCCAACGGCATCATCGATCTCTACGACGCGGACGGCGACGGCGTGCCTGATTCTCCCATCAGCTTCATCGTTCCATTCGACAACGCCGATCCGCACGGCCCGCAGGAACTCTATGCGGTCATTCGCATTGTCGATCATGCCTCCATGCTCAACGTGAATGTCGCCTCGGGCATGGAGTTGTCGGGCGGCGGCCTCACATTCAACGAGCTGACGGGGTCCGACCTCCAACGGCGCGGCCGGCGGATGACTGAACTGCTCTTCGACGACACTGTTCACGCGGACGACACGAACGGCGCGCCCAGCCAAGTCGCCGGACTCGTCAACCACCGGGATCCCTTCGCCACGGGTCCGGTCGCCTACGACGCGGCGGTCGTCCGCACGAAGCTCGTCGGCAGCCCCGTAGTCGTGCCGGACTACTCCCTCTACGGCGAAGGTGACGAGGCCTCGCTGCGGCATCGCGGCTCGCTTGTCCCACGCGATCGGCTGAACGCTCGCACGCCGCCCGTCGGAAACGAGTTCGCGACGATCGACCGCGCCCTGCCCGGCTCGCTGCTCTGGTCCCGGATGCTGATCGGAGACAGCTACGACGTACTGACCGAGCCGCGCTGGAACCGGTTCAACGCGAACTTCCTCAGTCCCAACTACGAGGGCAACACCGACGCGGGCGGCGCTGGCTGGCGGGCGCTGCTCCGAGACGACGAGCCCTACACGATTCGACGGCCCCTGCTCACCACGGTCAGCCACGAGGTGGTGCCCCCACCGTCGGGCCTCACGTTCACCGATAACGGCACGCCCGGCGTCGGCGCAGACGACACGATCGTCGGCTTGTCGAACACGTATCCGATCAACATCCTCACCGCAACCGGCATTCGCATGGCCTGGCCGGTGCTCGACCGCGAGTTCTTCCCGGATGTCCCGGACTGGAAGCGCGTCTTGCCGATCGACATCAACATGAGCGATCCCGATCCCGCGGCCGAAACCCTGACCAAGGTGAGGTACATCCAGTACATGGCGGCCGCGATGTACATGGCCCTCAAGGATGTCCGCAGCTATCAGGGTACACCGCTCTACGACTCGGCCAGCACCTTCGAAGATGACCGTCTCAACCGTGAGTACCTCGCGTGGCAGTTCGCTGTCAACATGGCTGACTATCGCGACTCAGACGGCATCCCGACCGTCGTCGAATGGGTCTACCAGGACCCCGGCGGACCCGCGGAACGACGCCGCCTGATCTTCGGCGTCGAGAAGCAGCCCTTCTTCACCGAGGCCTACGCACATATCGCCCACAACGGCGGCGGGCCAAGCGGAACGCACGACCCCAACCCGTCGGACTACGACACCTTCTTCGCGTTCGAGTTGTTCGTCCCGCCGGGCTGGATCGTCCAGACAAACAACCTCTACATCCGCGCGCCCGGGTCAGACATCTCGCGCCTGATCGGCCTGAGTGAGTTCGAACGGGTCTCCGACGGACAAGTGCCCGTCCTAGACGGTGGAACCGCCACAGGCAACTACTTCGTCTTCTGCGGACCCACCACGCATTCGTACGACGCAGGCATCGCCGACACCAGCCAGTTCTATCGGTTTGCCGGTTTCGACGTCGCGACCGACGGACACGGCAGTATCGAACTTGTCTATTCGCCCGACGGCGATTGGAACAATCCCCAGTCCCACGTGATCGACATCATCAGCGCGGACCACACAGGGGGCCCGCTTGCCGGTGGTGACGACCCCGGGGAAGGTGCATGGGCAGACGAAAACGAAGTCAGCCCGGGCCAATCTGAAGCATTCTCGCTGCATCGAAGCACGAAGGGATGGCGGTTCACAACGGCCTGGCAGGTTTACAGCAACCCCGGACCCAGCGGTACGCACGACCCCGCATCCCCACCCCCGAAGTCCCTTGGGCAGAAGAACGCGGCGTACACACCCATGGACTCCAACATCCCGGAGTCGATCTGGCCCACGTTGCTCACGCTGGCCACACCGGATCACGAACCCTGGTATCCCAAGCCGGACGGAGTGGGAGGCTTCACACTCGTCCGAGGCTTTACGTCCGGGCGAGGCTTCGAGGCCTTCGATTCCGTCGCCGAGATCAGCCGCATCCTGATGGTAGGCCCAGTCCGGCACTATGACGGCTATCGAATGCCCAGGCTCTCGTGGATGGAAGACGATGGCGCGAACGTCCCAGCGACGCTCGCCATCGCGAGAATAGCGCCAGATTACGACATCGGCGGCGATCTGCCAGGTGATCACACTACTGAGACCGAGTTACGAATCATGGCCGGCCGGCCGGACTTCGTGCATGCCGTCGAGCCCGTAGGCGGCAAGCATCCCTGGACGTGGCGGCTCTTCGACTACCTCACGACGCAGTCACCGCTCTACGACGGCATCGACAACGACGGCGACGATCCCGGCGACGGCTCGCTCACCGACCTCAATGACCCGACCGAGGGCATCACGACGCTCAACCGCCTGGCCGGCCGCATCAACGTGAACACGGCCCCCGCGGTTGTCCTGCGCAGCCTGCCTTACATGAGCATGTTGCCGACCTCGGCGGAATACGTCCACCACGTCCTCGGCGGTACGCTGCCGGCCGACCCCGCCCTGCTCTTCAACAGCAACATGGCCTCCGGCTCGCCGACGTTCTGGGATTCCGCCTCCTCGATCGTCTGTCGGCGGGAGAGCCGAGAGGTGCCGCTGAGGCTCTACAGCAGCGGCGCAAGCGCCATGGTCGCCGTGGCAACGGCTGATCGCTCCGACATGCAGAGTGGACCGGGCGGAACCTCCGGCGGTTCGAGCACTGCCAACCGGTCGCCCAATCCGTTCGTCTCCATCGCGGAGCTGGCCGACCCGGATAACGGCGTCACCGACCTGCAATCCGGCGGCGTGAACGACCACGTGTTCAGCCTCGAGCGGTTCTGGACGTTCGGCTATGGCATTCCACTCTTGAGGCACAGCCTCGCCCCCGCCCCGGGCAACGACAAACTCTCGCCGGACTTCAGATATCGCGACGACGGCACGGGAAGCGGCACCGGCCTTTACGATTACGTCGCGCTTGCGGACCCCGCCGTGCCCTACGACAACGGCGGCATCCGAAGTCGGGATATCTTCCTCACACGGTGGTCGAACATGCTGACCACGCGATCCGACGTGTTTACGGCCTATATCGCCCTGCTCGACGAGAACGGCAACTACGTCCACCGCAGCCAAGTCACGCTGGATCGCAGCGAGTGCTTCCGGGAGAACCCGGCCGACCCGCAGCGTCGCCCGATCCTGCCGAAGATCCTGCACCGTGAGGACAGCAGTTATATGGACGACACGAGATAATAACTTCGAACCCCCCGCCCACACGGTGTGGTCGGACAGATGGTTAATGTCAATACTGTGATAGGTGGCGTCGGCTTTACCGAAGGACCCGGAATCGCTAAGATCGATATACCGACATGGGGGACCACCTACCTGCAAAGAAACCGCGGAGGAACGCAATCATGAAACAACCCACAAAACGCAGTGCATTCACCCTGGTCGAGCTGCTGACCGTCATGGCCATCATCGCGGTCCTGATCAGCATCCTGACACCGGCCCTCTCTTCGGCCCGCAACCGTGCCAAGACAACCGCCGTGAAGGCCCAGATCAACGCGATGAGCGTCGGTCTCGAGGCATTCCACGGCGACCAGGGCGAATATGCGCCGTCGAATCCCGTGATGTACGCCAAGGACATCGACAATACCCTCAGCATCCTCGACACCGAGATGAGCCAGGCGTGGAAGGTCGGCAACCTCAGCACGCCGTATCAAGGCGCGCATCTGCTCGTCGACGCCCTCGTGGGCCGCGACCTGCTCGGCTACGACCCGAGGGCCGAGACCATCGGCGCGGGCGGTGGCGGCGCCCTCGACTACGATCGGTGGGACGAGAAGAACACGCGCCGCCAGCCCTACATCCCGATCGACGGCGTGGACCTCACCTCCGAACTAAAACCGCCCGAGGATTCTTTCGGCGTCGTTCCAGACGTTGGGATCCCTCCCCAGCCGACGGATGTCGATGGCAAGCTCGTTCGGGCCTTCCGGGACAAGTTCGGTTGGCCGATCCTCTACTACTGCGCGAACCCCGTCTCCAACCAGAGCACACCGATCATCCAGACGGTCGCGGGCCTGTTGCACACGGACGGCGTGTACGACGGCAACGACAATGCGGTCTTCACGAGCTATGGCGCCGCCGACCCGCGGCACAGAATCTGGGAGGCCAACCTGAACCTCGTTGCCACACCCCCTTATGGACCGTCGCTCGACGATGAAAACAACTTCGCCGAGTTCATCCGCTCCTTCAGGGCGTCTTCCTACGACCCGACAACCGATCCGCCGGACATCACACACCCGCGGCCGGTGAACCAGGATTCCTTCATTATCCTCAGCGCGGGCAAGGACGGCATCTACGGCACGCTCGACGACGTGGCCAACTTCAGCGTCTTGTCAGAGGATCGCTAAGCGCTCAACGCGCAGCATCACGATTGCGCCTTCGCACAGGTACGGTACGACCATGACACGAAC
>JBDRKQ010000105.1:0-2209 GCA_043813895.1 Planctomycetota bacterium | reverse complement strand
GCAGCATTGCGCCAGGAAAGCCTGGGAAGGAGGAAGCGATGAGGTAGAACAACGCTGAAACCTTCATTGGAATCCTGCGGGTGAAAGTCCCGCGCAGGAAGGATGGCCACCACCTGCAAGCGAGTCTTGCGTGCGAAAGGGTGACCTCAGCACGAAGCGTAGACAGCAGGTGCGCGGGCCGAAGGACTGAGCCTCGAAATTTGCTTGAACGCGGGAGCCGACCAAGTTGCTGCTCGGGAAGGCAACATCGAAGCGTCGCAATGGCCTGACGCTGAGGTCCCGCCGGGGTCCATCGCTTTTCGGCACGTGCACAAGGATTCCCCAAGGAACCTGGGAGACGCTGATGCCTCCAGGCAAAGGACCGGAGCGGGGTAACCGGAACCAGCAATCCCCTGGCCCGAGCGCGGTAGCGGCATCCGGCGCGCGGGAGCGAAACAAGATGTCGCGGCCTGGTAACGCCAAGCGAAGGAAACGAAGTGCGGTGTGATGGGCATCAGCGAGTCGCAGTCGCTCATGGTACCGGTGAAGCAGGGACACCGTCTCGAGGGACCCTGCGGAGGGACGGGGCGACCGGATTACAGAGCTTTGCGAGGGAAAGATGATTGAGGCTCAAAGCCCCACAGACATCTCAACGAGACTGGCAAAGGTAGCGGAATTGTCACGGGAGCATCGTGACCGAGTGTGGACGTCCTTGGCGCATCACATCGACGTGAACCTCTTGCGAGCTGCATTCCTGCGCCTGCGCAAGAACGCCGCGTCGGGCGTGGATGGTCAATCGACGGCAGAATTCGCCGCCGACCTGGAGGCGAATCTCGACAGGCTGCACAATCAGCTCAAGTCCGGGCTGTACCGCGCGCCGCCGGTACGTCGGGTGTACATCCCGAAGGACGGCGGCAAGCGCCGTCCCATCGGCATCCCGACGGTGGCGGACAAGGTGCTGCAAGGCGCAGTGGCTATGGTGCTGGGCGCGATCTACGAGCAGGACTTTCTGGACTGCTCGTATGGATTTCGTCCGCGGCGTAGCGCGCACCAAGCGCTGGAACGTCTACGGGGCGAGTTGATGGCAGTCAAAGGCGGCTACGTGATCGAGCTGGATATCGAGTCCTTCTTCGACACGTTGTTGCATGCTGCACTCAGGAGCTTCCTCGACAAACGAGTGCGCGACGGCGTGATCCGCCGCGCGATCGGGAAGTGGCTGAAGGCCGGCGTGCTGGAGAACGGCGTGCATCGGCATGGCGAGGAGGGCACGCCCCAGGGCGGTCTCATCTCGCCATTGCTCGCCAACATCTACTTGCACGAGGTGCTCGACGTCTGGTTCGAGACGGTCGTGAAACCGCGGATGTACGGTCGTGCGGCGATGGTGAGATATGCGGACGACGCGGTGTTGGTCTTCCAACGGGAAGACGACGCGAGGCGAGTCTTGGCTGTGCTGCCAAAGCGTTTCGCCAAGTTTGGGCTCAAGCTCCATCCGGAGAAGACGCGCCTGGTGCCTTTCCAGCGGCCCCCACGATCGGGTCCGTTGGGTAAGGGGCCGGGCAGCTTCGACTTCTTGGGGTTCACCCATTACTGGGCGCGGTCCCGTAAGGGGAACAACGTGATCGGGCAGAAGACAGCCAAGAAACGCCTGCAACGTGCCCTGAGCCGAATCACGGCGTGGTGTCGGCGTCACCGCCATCTCCCCATCCGGGAGCAGCGAAAGGAGCTGAACCAGAAGCTACGCGGCCACTATGGCTACTACGGTGTCACGAACAACTACCGGGCTCTGAGCCAGTTTGCACGCGAAGTCGCGCGGATCTGGCGCAAGTGGCTCGGCCGGCGCTCGTGGCACAGCGGGATGCCGTGGCCGCGCTTCACTCTGCTCCTCGAGAGCTACCCTCTCGAGCGCCCACGAATCACGCATCAATACAGTCACGCAGCGAGTCTGTAATCCGACGAACCGGATGCTCTAGTCGGGCACGTCCGGATCTGTGGGAGCCCCGGGGGGGAGACCCCCCGGGGCCACCCGGCGGGCCAAGCGCAGTCGCGACGGCCTGGATAACTGCATCTATCTCGCACAGCACCTGGTGGTTCCAGAAGCGCACGACCTCGAACCCCTGGTCTTCGAGCCAGCGGGTGCGCTGGGTGTCGTAGTCGCGGCGTTGGGCGTGTTGGCCGCCGTCGAGTTCGACCACAAGCTTCTTGTCCAGGCAGACGAAGTCGACGACATAGC
>JBDRKQ010000104.1:0-38199 GCA_043813895.1 Planctomycetota bacterium | reverse complement strand
GATCGTCTCCAGCATTGTCGGGATCAGCACGACGCTCACCTACACGTGGACCGCCGCCAAGCTGCAGGCGGTGCTGTACCGCACACTGTCCACGGGCTGACGCCGCGTGGTGCTTGGCGACTGCGGTCGGAAGCCTGCGTGCCGCGGTGTCAGGCGACCGGAACGGGCGCTGTCTTGGCCTTTTCGCGGGCCCGATTCGCGCTGCAGCCGCGGTAGGACCATGTGTTCCGCCCTGCCTTCTTGGATAGGTAAAGCTGCCGGTCGGCGTCTTTGATGAACTGCTCTGCCGTTGGCGGCATAGCGTAGTCAGAGGTAACAGCCAAGCCCAGACTGATAGTGACGCCGAGCAGCGTTCCGCCGACATCGATTCTGAGTTCTGCGATACACCGCTGGAGCCGCACGGCAGTGATGCAGGCCCCTTTCACATCCGTGTGCGGCGCAATCACGGCGAATTCCTCCCCGCCGTACCGGGCCATCAAGTCGGCCTCGCGAACCGTGTTCTGCATGGCGGTCGCGACGCGTTTCAGGACCAGGTCGCCGATTGGGTGGCCGTGGGTATCGTTGAACTTCTTGAAATGATCGATGTCGATCATCAACAGCGCGAATTGGCCGTGCCCCCTGCCGAGGCCGGCAAGCTCTTCCCGGAGTCGTTCATCGAACTTCGCACGGTTGGCCACGCCGGTCAACTGATCCGTGGTCGCCCGCTTGAGGAGCGATTCGTTGTCTTTCAGGGCTTGGGAATGTTCGAGCTGCGCAACCATGCCGACATGCGTAGCCGTTTCCTGGGCTTCGAGGCAAAGCTCCATCGCATCCTGAGGATCCTCAAACTCGACATCGAATATCTGCGAGAAGCCTTTGTAGTCATCAACGACAGCATCTCCCGCCTGCCAATAGGCCTCCTCGTCGAGTTGAAGGAGATTCAGGATGTCCTCGGGCGCGGCGGAATTGCACTTGGCCCGGCCCTGGAGCATCGCCTCAAACAGCGGGCGCAGCCGGTTCGCTACGTGAATGGCCGCGCCGAGCCGTTGCTCCGGCGCTTGCGGCCGGCCGGACCCCATGTCCAGATGCTGATGCTCGACGGCGTAGGACAACTGATCGGGCAATCGCCACTCTCGCAATAACCGGGCCCCGATCTCAACGTGGTCGCTCCCCAGTTTTTCTCTTTCGATTTCAACGAGAGCCAAACCGGTTTTGGTCTTGCGGTGGACGTTTAGAATCACGCTGTACTCGTCATTGAGTGCATGCGCGAGCGTCAGTTGACCGAGTCCCGCGAGCAGCGCGGCGGTAAAGGCCTCATCAGGATCAACGCCCAGGGGTTTCGCAGCCAACCGCCTGGCGATCACCGCGCGCAGGAAACTCGATGCCCAGAACACTTTCAGCGAAAAGCCGGGGCAGTTGGGGGCCTTGCTGGGACCTGCCAGAGAGAAGCCGAGCGCTGTGAGCTTGACGGTGCGCAAGCCCAGGAGCATAACGGCCTGCCGAATGGCGGTCACCTCCCTGGATAAGCCCGCCATGGGCGAGTTGGCATACTTGAGGAGTCGCGCCGTTAGCGCCGCGTCGGACATAATTACGTCTGCGATCTCACCGACATCGACGTCGTCTCGGCGGCACAGTTCAAGCACGCGGATGGCGGTCCCCGGCGGACTTGGCAAGCGTTTGGACGATTTCAATTTCGCGAAGAGCACTTCTCCGGCCCCGGAAGCACTGGACATCATTGCATCTCTACCCCCTGTTTGTGTCTCCCCCACCCCGTCTCAGCGGCTCTCACAAGGCAAATTCTCGGCTTGCCTAAGCAAGAAACGGCCCAACTGCGCCATCAACTCGTCGATGGGACAGAGATCAGAGAGCGTCAATGCCTCGACGGTCTCGATAGCTCCCCGAATGCTCTGGACCTTTAAAAGGGCATCGATCTGTGTGCGGCTCAACATGCCCAGGCGCATCGCGATTTCGCCGAAAGGACGATAGGTCCGCCGCTGCTCGTCAAGGATCTGATCGACATCTCCGCCCACAACCATCCCGTAGCTGAAGGCGATACACCCGATCGGCTCCGGCGCCCCTCTGAGGAGGTTTTGCAGGTTCTCCAGTCTGTCAGGAGGCACCACGCCCTCGGCGGCGAGGAAATCAAGAAAAGCTTTTCGCATCGGAGAAACCCCTTTTCCCAATTGTACGGAACGTCCACCACTGGACATGCCAAGGCCACTATCGGCAGCCTGGCAGGCACGGTTAAGCCAAACATGGTACGAATACGCCATGACGTTCTCGGACGCTCCTGACCGAATCTCGCGATCCAATTGGCAGGTTCTGCTTGGTATCCGCGATCCTCTCATCTCAGTGCCCGGCAAACCGAACCTGCGCGTTGCGGCCCGTCCTGACACCGCAGCCGGGACGAATATCCTCGCCCAACAGTCAGGCGCTCGGGGCCGACCATTATCCCGGCGCACGTCTGCAGCGCCGAGACGATGGTACGCCGGCCGCCGAAGACGAAGCACAGCCCGTGTCAATCCGAGATGCCCTCTTTGGGAATACGCGGCGGGGTGCTGACGTTCAGTATGATGGCTCTTCCCTCGGGGCGTGCGTTCCCACGTGTCGCAGGGCGACCCCCCGACCAAGGCCGGGGGGTCCTCAGGTGTCAACAGCGCGACCCTGCGTTGTACCGCTAATGCACGCCGTGCATCATGCGCTTCAGCGGCTTGATCAGAACCGCCAGGAGCAACGCCCCGACACCGCACATCACCACGAAGATCAGGAAGTACTGGCCTGGCACCATCTTGCCCCAGTACGCGCCGAACACCTGCGCCGTGTACTCAGCAACGGCCGTTGCCAGGAACCAGCCGCCCATAAACAGGCCGACGTGCTTGGCCGGAGCCAGCTTCGTGACGAGCGACAGGCCAACCGGTGAGATGCACAGTTCGCCCATGGTGAGGACCATGAAGAAAGCGATCAGCCACCAGACACTGACACGGAATCGGGCGGAGTCCAGGAAGATCGTGTCTACGGCCTTCCTGAAGTCCTGATCTCCAGCGATCGCCAGAAACTCGCTCCGCGATCGGTCCTTGATCTCCATGTAGGCCGTCAGGACCTTGCCGTCTGGGTTCCAACTCAGGATCGTCTTCTTGTCCTTGCCCTCTCCCTCACTCAGCCCGCCTTGCCCGATTCCCGGCGGCGCCGACGCCAGAACGGTGGACATGCTCCAATCCTTCCCGGACTTGTCCGCGTCTTTCGCCTCATCAACAAACTTGTCGAACTCAGCAATCAAGTCCGGAGGCGCGGTGGCAGCCAACAACCGCAGGCGATCCAAATCCGTAAAGACGCCGGTCGTTTGAAGTTCATGCTTCTGGACGTTGTACTTGAGACGCGTCGCACCATAGTAGATCTTATCCTCATTGCCGTCCTTGTGTTTCTCGATCGTGAACACGGCGCCTTCGTCGTCAACGTGGATTGCCTCCGGCAGCTTGGCAATCGGCACCGTGCTCGGCCGGTTCTCTCGCTCGGCCGCCGGCCACATGACGCCGAAAGCCAGGGCGACGAGCGCAAGCCCCATCACCATCTTCGTTGGCGTTGAAGGCTGGAGCTTTCGTTTGTCCAGCCAGACCCAGAGGAATGCGAACACCGGCGCGATCGTGATGATAAAGAACGGGTTGAACGACTGCGTCTGACCTGACGTAATCACCGGCTCGCTGAACCAGTCCCTCACCGTCTGCCAGATGCTGACCGTAGGTTGGCTCGTTGCCGCTGTCGTGAGGGCTCCCCAAGCCGTTGCATTCTCCAAGGTGATCGGCGATGGCTCGGTTGAGAGGAGCCGGAGGTTCGTGTGCTTGTCCGCCCAGACAAGCATGGCGTTCGGGCTCTGCTCGAACGCCGTCCAGAAGATGATGATGAAGGCAAAGACGATGAGCAAAACCACAATACGGTCGCGCACGACCTCGTAGGTCACTCCCCGGCGCTTCGACGCCTCCGCGGGTGAGGCGTCTTCATGACCGCGCCCAGCCGGTTTGGTGCCGCCGTCCGATACCTCGCCTCCTTCATCGCCCGCATCCTGATTGAACTCCACAAGCTTTCGCTGGCCGACGACGTAGACGATCAGGCCGAAGACCATGCCGACACCCGCAGCGCCGAAGCCGTAGTGCCATCCATACGTCACTCTCAGCCAATCGCAGAGCAACGGCCCAATCAGCGCACCGAGGTTAATGCCCATGTAGAAGATCGTGAACGCGCCGTCGCGACGCGGATCGCCGGGTTTGTACAGGGCGCCGACCTGTGTCGAGACATTCGGCTTCAGGAAGCCCACGCCTGCGATGATGAGCCCGAGTGCCGAGTAGAAGCAGGCCATATTCTCGAACGCCATCAGGAAATGGCCAATCGAGAGCAGCACGCCGCCAAGGATGACGGCACGCTTGGCGCCGAGGTACCGGTCGGCGATGAACCCGCCGACAACCGGCAGCCCGTACGCGAGCGCTGCGTAGGTGCCGAGCAGGTGCGAAGCGTCCTCCTGCGACCAAAAGAAGTGGTTGATCATGTACAGGACGAGCAGCGTCTTCATCCCGTAGAAACTGAACCGCTCCCACATCTCCGTGAAGAACAGCACGTACAGGCCGAGGGGATGGCCGAACAGCGTTTTTTGAGAACCGGGTTCACTCGAAAGGCTGAAGCCGCTGGCGGTTGCTTGGGACATTCGCGTATCTCTCCAGGACAGGAAAACACGTGTTCAAGCTGGCAACGAGTCGCGCGTCTCCACGCTCGCGCGGGGTCGCGGGGCAGCGTAGCCCACTGTGCGGGTCTTCGCGAGGTCCTATCACGACCACGCTCCGCCGAGAATCCCTTCTCGGCGCCCCGGCCAGAGGGCCGAGAGGGGATACTCGGCCCAGCAACGGCGTTCGCGCGGAGTCGCTGAGCAGCGTAGCCCGATGCGCGGGTTTTCGCGAGGTCCTATCATAACGGAATTGCTGCCTGCTGCGCGGCCCAGGGCCGATAATGCAAAGCGGCGTCCCGAACAACGGCGAGGCCGAGTTGAATCTTCAGTCCGACCCTCTCCCGCCCGCTAATACCGACATGAAGGACCAACAGAACAACACGCTGCAGGCACCCGCACCCAGGCGCTTCTCCTGGCGCAACGTCGTCACCATGGCGGGACTCATCGTACTGGGAATCACACCGTGGGCGCAGGCTCAGCAGCCGCCTCCGGACATGCCGGCATACTGCCCGCCGCTGACGGCCTTTGCCACGCCGACGCTGTTCGACGTGTTCTGGGGAACGACGCCGATTCGGTTCCCGTATCAATAGGGAATTGACGCAAGTCCGCACCGGCCGCATCCTGCTTCGCTTCCGCCGCAGGCAAGCGCCGAGGATGCTGCTCGGGCAGGCTCCAGAGATACTGCTCCGGACGTCGCATCACCGCCTCATCAAGATGAGACAACACGCGCCTAACGATTTCCTCGTCCGTCAGGTCCGACGGCTCGTGCTCGACGCAGGCGTGCAGGTCCAGGTGAAATGAGAATGGCTTGCGTCCTCGCCGGCACGTGAACACCGCCACCGGCACGTCATACCAACGGGCAAGCCTGCCAAGCGTCGGATAGCAGTTCAACGAGCGCCCGAGAAACGCAGCGCGCACGCCCCGGCCGTGCGGCCGCTCGTGTTCGCAGATCATCATCAGCGCGCCGCCATCGCCCAAGACCCTCGGTACTGCCGTTGCGGCGTCCCGCCTGTCGATCGGGCGGACCCAGCGAGACGCGAAAAGTTCACGCTGCCAGGCCCGCAGATGGGGCTGGGCGAACGTGTCGACGATCACATGTAAGGGGCGGAAGATCTGTCCCATCGCCAGCGCCCCCACCGCCGGATTGCCGAAGTAGCCCGTCGCAAGCACGCACCCCCGCTTTCCGCCGGTCAACGCCCGAAATGCCGATTCGTCGTTCACGGTCACAAACCTGCGCCACGACGAACGCCGCAAGCGGCGTTGCGCGTGCAACGCTTCGATCCAGAACCGCCCGACGTGCTCGTACATGCCGGCTGCGATTTTCGCGATGTCAGTTTCACAGGCAGCCCCCCCCAATGCAGTGCGGAGTCTCACCTCCGCGAGGCGGCGACCGGCCGTATTCAGGTCAAACACGCCCCGCGCGAGCCGCCGCGCCACCGACTCGCCCGCATCGAAGCCCAGCGCGGAGAGCACCGTCCCTACGACGCGGCGAAGATAAACATACCTGAGCGATTCGAGGTCCATGGTTTCAGGAGTATCGGCAGTAGGGTGTGTTTCAACGCACCATCGTCCCAGCGCCCTGGGGAGCATCGGCGTCCCGCCGGTAGGACCAGTGGCGGGGCGCTTGGTGCTACTGGCGGCTCGTCCGCCAGTGTGTTGTGCGTAAGCGCGTTCAAGACCGCACTGGCAGCAAGCTGCCAGTGGCACGAGGCCGCACATCCTCAGGCGGCGGCGAACGTGTCGCGGACCCCCGCGCCCGGCGGCTTGCCCGAGAGGATGTTCTCGTAGAGACGCTGATAGTTGTCGAGAAATGCGCGGGCGCTGAACATCTCGAAGGCCCGGGCACGGGCGGCTTCGCCTAGCGTCCGCCGCAACTCCGGATCATCGATCGCTTCAAGCACACGGTTCGCCAGCAGCCGGGGCCGCCTCGGATCGTACAGCAGCCCCGTCCGCCGGTCCGTGATTAGCTCCGCCACGGACCGCACCGCCGCGCCCACCACGGTCACTCCGGCAGCCATCGCCATGGCAATCGGCTCCGTGCAGATGTCACCCCTGGCCGGCGCCATCATGACATCCGCGCAGCTCACGAGCTGCGGCCAAGTCAGTCGGGGATCCGGCACAACAAGCATCGAAGGCATTCGGATGTCACGCACGAACCTTTGCAGCCGGCGGCTTTCCGTCGAATCGTAAGGCATGATGACGCGCAGATCGGTAAACACCTGCAAGAGCACCGCCGACGCCCACACACCGTAATACGCCCCCGAAGATGCAGAGGGCGGTCCCGGCATCAGCAAGACAGGCTCGGCATCGCCAACGACGGACCGGCGAATGTCCTTCGCCCGCGCGTCGTTGATCGCGCCGAAATCGACCGGCCCTCGAATGACGACCACGCGCTCCGGCACGACGCCGGCAGCAAGCAACCTCGCCGCCGTCGCTTGGTTGCCGGCCACGACCGTGGCATCGGTCGGGAACGACCGAACCCACCGGCCCGCGTCGCGCGTCACCTCGGGATTCACGACCGTCAGAACAAGCGGAAGGTCCGGGAGGCGCGCGCTGCACGCAGCCGCCGCCGCGACACCCCAGGCATGCACGAGCGTCGCGCCGGTCTTCGGGGCACAGGTCGACAACAGCGGCGCCACATTCATCGCCCGCCACAACCGCCGTTCGGCATGAAGAACATCGCAGCACAGAAACCGTGCCGCGCGGCCGGTCATCGGGCCGTCGATGCTGCACACGGTGTGACCGCCGCCGTCGCGGGCCGGCCGCGACCGCAACGAGTCCATGAGCTGCAACTGCGTCTCG
This sequence comes from Planctomycetota bacterium, assembly GCA_043813895.1. Taxonomy (GTDB): domain Bacteria; phylum Planctomycetota; class Phycisphaerae; order UBA1845; family UTPLA1; genus CAZTAR01. The sequence goes on along the minus strand of JBDRKQ010000104.1, from coordinate 30,707 downwards.
TCGCAGCTCGCGTCAAGAACGTGCAGGACGTGCATCAGTCGTCGAGTTCCCGGTGCTGGTAGAACATCTTGGCCACGGCCTCGCCCAACTTCGTTGCCAGTTCGTCGGCAACATCGGAGGCCTTCTTGTCGCCGTCGGCCGGGATGGGATGCGTCGTCACGGCAATCCGACGCCCTGAGGGCTCGCGAGGCCACAGCCGATTGTCGCCGATGGACTCCGTCGTGAGGACTTTTACCCTCGCGACGAACTCACCCTTGAACAGCGGCGCCCCGGGCTCCGTTTGGAGTGAGAACCGTTCAGCTATAATGTAGAGCACCTGCTCGGCGCCGAGCTTCTCGCCGATCTGGCGAACGCTCAGCTTCTCGTACGCCTTCTCCGTTCTCTGGAGCCGCTCGCACGTCTCCAGCGGCACGACCTTCTTGTTCACTTTGTACTCGACGAATTTCTCGCAGAGCGTCTTGTGGACCTTCCGCAGCGCCAGAGGCTGGGTCACCACACCGCGACGATCCTCCACGAGGATGAGCAGCGAACCCTTGGTCAACTCGAACTGCGGCTCCACCACGTCCCCGCCGGTCCAGTTGGCCCAGACCGCGGCCATCTGGATGCACCCCGTCGTCGGCAGGAGCAGCGCGGCGCTCGCGATCAGCAAACTACCGATCCGAAGGCCCACGCATAGATTTCTCATGATCATAGAACTTCCTCGCAACTACACTGGCGAAGTACTCCACGGTTTCGTGAAGGAGGTCCGCGTCCTCCATGTCCGGCACGCCGTGCTTAGAGTCCGGCGGATACGTCACCAAGACCTCGGTCTCATAGACCGCGTCGCGACTCCCTTCTTCACCGCCTTCGTACAGGGTCAACGTCGCACGCACACGCCCCCGGCGCAGCTCCCGCGTGTCGCTCGCCCGAGTCGTGTAGTCCAGCAGGTCGATCCGCAACACCATGTCGCACTTCAGCTTCCGGCACAGCTCCTCGTTCGACAGGCTCTCCCAATCCGAACCGGGGTCTTCCTGCAGCTTCCTGATCTCGGGCTCCTCCACGAACGGCGTGTCGCGCAAGTGCTTCTGAAGGTGATAGCTCACGGCCTTGCCGACGCGGCGCCGCGCGTGGCGATCCTCATCGCGTGTCGTTTGGTCCGCCCAAACGATCACCGCCACTTTCCGCTTGCCGATCTTTCCGTATTCCGCCTTGACATCCTCCTGATGCTCCGGGCTCAGGAAGTAGGCCAGTTGGCAACCGATCGCGACAGCTCCGATCGCCGCGGAGAACAACACCGCCGCCACCGTCCGAACCACCGCGCTTCTCTGCAATCGCCGCCGTTCCACCATCATACGTCCCTCGATTCCGTTTGCCCTGCCGCAAGGCTATCGCCGCGCGCCGCAGGCGTCACGGCCGAAGCCTCGCCGCTATTTCATCGGCAGCTTGCCCGTGATGAGCCCGTGCGCGAGTTTGAAAACCCAACCTCCCAGGATGAGAAAGCCCAGCCCAAGCATGAAACGCGTCGGGCCGATCCGCTCCCAGTTGACGGAGACCATGTTCCCGGAGACCGCAACCCACAGGCCGAATACCGCCATACCAATTGTCGCCAGACAGAACACGGCCCCCGCCGGCTGGGCGATGAACGACGCGTAAGGATGACCGTGAACCATCTCGGCAAACGCCGTCGTCATCCCACACGTCGGGCACGGCAGACCGGTTGTGACGACGAAGCTGCAAGGATAGCTATTGAAGAGTTGCCGGTGCGTACCAAGCCCGCTGGGATCCGGCCTCAACCAGGCGGCGATGCCCACAACAGAGATACAGACCAGCGCAACACCGCCCCACGCGAGCCGCGTATTCAACGCAACCTTGAACCGTGGTCCGAGAAACCGACTATGCTCAACGCTCTCCATGACCTCCAACACCGCCGGAGCCGTGGTTTCTGTTTCTTTCTCGAGGAACTGTATCCATCTGCAATGAGCATGCCGTCATGACGTTGTGCAACAAGGGGAACCGTCCTCAAACCGTAGATCCCAGCCGGCAAGTCGTGGGGCACTCAACGGCTGTCCGACCCACCGATCGAAGATCATACACACACTGATGCCGCTCCGCACAGGGCATGACGCATAGGACGCCCGACAATTCTCAGACGAGGGCACGTCCGTTGGAATCGAACAGCCTGCCGCTATACTACCCGGGCAGCGCTAGGTCGTTCTCAAACAGAGGAGCCGAAGCTCGAGAGCGAGAGATCATGAACTCCAAGATATGCCCGGACCTTGCGGCCGCACTCAAGTGCCGTTTCGAAGCGGACGCCCTTCTGGGTGCACATGCGCTGCCCGTCTGCATCCCCGAGCCCGTCACATGGGTTTCCACCACCGCTGGAGTGCAGCCGCTCCCCAAACGTCCACCCATTCCGCCGGACGAGATCGAGCGCCGGCGCAGCGCGCTCGATGCCATCGACCGCGACGAAGTTCACGCTTGCTCGAAGTGCGGCTTGGCCCAAACGCGGACGAAAACGGTCTTCGGCCAGGGCAGCCCCGCGGCCCGGATCATGTTCGTCGGAGAGGCCCCCGGTCACGACGAGGACATCAAGGGCGAGGCATTCGTGGGCAGAGCAGGCGTGTTGCTGACAACCATGATCCAGAACGGCATGGGGCTGCGAAGACAGGATGTCTTCATCTGCAACGTCCTCAAGTGTCGCCCGCCGAACAACCGCAACCCCGCGCCGGACGAAGTCCTCGCCTGCAAAGACTACCTCTGGCGGCAGATTGACATCATCCAGCCCGAGATCATCATCGCCCTGGGCGCGCCCGCTGCACAAACCCTGCTCGGAACGAAGGAAGGAATCGGCCGACTTCGAGGCAGATTCCACGAGTTCTACCCCAGCGGCAGCACGATGATCGGCGAGCCGATTCCACTCTTGCCGACCTATCACCCGGCGTACCTGTTGAGAAGCCCCGGGGAAAAGGGGAAAGCCTGGTCCGACCTGAAGCTCGCCATGGCGAAGCTGGGCATCCCGATCCCAAAGCGCGGTTAGACCAGTCGGAATGCAACTGTAGCGGCCAGCGCCCCTGGCAGCCGTGGGAAACCGTTGGTCTTCAACGTCCGACACAGGGGTCGGACGCTACGAGTTCACCCTCGCTTGCGTTTCGGGCTGGTATTGGCTGGAGCTTCGCTCGCGGCCGGAGTTCTCTCCCCTGATTCCCGACTTCTGATCCCCGACCCCTTGTCCACGGTCCCTTGTTCCACGGCCGCGGGCCACTCAGTGCGTCTTGCCAAAAACAAACGATTGAGAGAAGGGACGTAGGGGCCGCCCCCCCAGCGCGGCCCCCACGTCTCCGAAAGAATGGATGATTGCCGCTGGCTTTCAACGCCTCCGCACAAACGCGCCACAGGAGCGCCGTCGATGGAAGCCAGCCCCGCACTCCGTGCGGTCATGCCGCCAGTAGCGGACCGATCCTCGGCAGGGTCCTTATCGGCTGGCAGCGAATCGGCTTGAGTTCAATCCGGTAAAAGACGTGCTGTCGAGCAAGAGATGTGCTGTCACGACGATGCTATGTTGCTCAAGATGCAAAGCGAGGAAGTGATCCGGAGCATCCCTCGCCCCCCGCCCCCCAGACGCCGTGCTCGCCAAGAAGCTCATACGGGCGATAGTTCGCCTTGTAGTTCATCCGCGCGCAGTCACGCACATAGTACCCCGCATACCAATACGCGAGCCCACGCCGACGGCACTCCTCGATCTCGCGCAACACCCCCAAGACCCCAAGGCTCCGTCGAGCGTCTGCAGGGTCGAAGAAGTAGTACACCGACGACAAACAGCCGGGACACTCGTCCACGACCCCCACGCCCGCGATCCGCCCCTCGATGCGGTACACCATCTCGAGCGTGTCTGTGACGTCGGCGTACAAAAACGCCTCGAAATCCTCCCGGTCCTCACTCATCGTCCCGTCGTGCTGGTACCGCAGATAGTCAACATAGATCCGCCATTTCTCATCCGTACACGCCGGCCTGCCGATTTCCACCTCCGCGTCGCGGTTGCGACGCAGGACACGACGCTGGGACCGGCTCATCTGAAAACTGGCCACCGGAACCCGCAAGGGCACGCACGCGCGACAGCCCTCACACGCCGTCCGGTGCACGAACCTGCCGCTCCGCCGGAAACCCATGTTCATCAGTTGCTGGTAGATCGCCCCGTCCAACCGCGAGACCGCCAGCCCCTCGCTCCTTGCAGTCCGATCCGGCAGATACGGGCACGAATGGAACTCGCCCCGATACAGCAGCAGCGTCGTCCCTTCGGCGTTCTCTTTTCCAGAACCGTCCATGTCCGCTAGGATACCATCTAACCATTGGCGTCGCGGCGCTGCCGCCAGGGTGGCCCGTCGTAAGACCGGCACCGCTGCAGACTGCGAGCACCAGCCGCAACACTGAGGAAGAAAGGCAAGCCCCATGAACCGCTACTGCCAACTGTCCGTCGTCGCCATCCTGCTATCGGCACTCTTCCCTGGGGCGCTCTTCGCCGGCCCGGGAATCGGCGACAAGGCGCCGGCGGTCAAGATCGCCGAGTGGGTCAATCACGAACCGGCCGCGCTGCCCGGCGGCAAGGAAGCCGAGAAGCACATCTTCATCGTCGAGTTCTGGGCCACCTGGTGCCGACCGTGTTGGAACAGCATCCCGCACCTCGCCGAACTCCACCGAAAGCACGAGAAGCAGGGCCTCATCATCATCGGAGTCAGTAACGAAGAGACCGAGACGGTCTCCAAGTTCGTCAACGACAAAACCAAGGGCAAGAAACGCGACATGCCCTACTACGTCGGTGTCGACGACGACATGGCCACGACTTCCGACTGGACGGATGACATCCCCACCATCCCGCACGCCTTCATCGTGGACAAGACGGGCATCGTCGTCTGGCACGGGAACCCGCTCGACACGGAAGAAATGGACTCCGTCCTCCGCCAGGTCCTCGCCGGCAAGTACGATATCGAGGCCGCCAAGAGCGCCTCTATCGTCGAGAAGAAGTACGACAAGCTCATGGCCGAACTGCAGGCCACATATGCCGCGCGTAACAGTGAGCGGATCTTCGAGATCCTCGAGCAGATGATCGCTCTCAAGCCGGACAAGCTCCAACCGTACCTCATCAAGCGTAAGATGCTCGCGACGTTCGAGCGACAAAACGAGATCCCTGCCTGGAATGAGAAGACCCTCGAAGCCTTCAACGATGTCCCCGACTCGCTCAGCTACCTCGCTCAGCTTGAACTCGAGGAAGCCCCCGAGAATCGCGACCCGAACCTGCTCGTGGGCGCCACCCGCCGCGCCGTCGAACTGGCCGATAATCCCGACGCCGGAACGCTCGCCCTACTCGCGCGGGTCCAACTCGAAGCGGGCCTCATCGATCGGGCCATCGAAACACAAGCCAAAGCCCTCAAGGCCGCAAAGGACGACGACCGGGAGCCACACCAAAAGTCACTCGACTACTTCAAGGCAATGAAGAAACTCGCCAAGCAACTCCAGCTTTGACGGGGCGCATCAGCGTCCCGCCGGTCAATGAGTCGGGGAGCATCGGCCTCCCGCCGGTCAATGGAGCACGGCCAACCGACGCCCTTCCACTCGACTCCACAGGCAGATCGCGAGCCGAACGTCCGGCTGTCATTCGTTTCAAAACTTTCGACAAATCCAATAAGAGCCCTTCCGGCAGCACTGGTTCGGATACAATACGCTCGTACGCGAGGGATTCGTCGGTATTCGTAAACGCCGACCGCCCGGGCTCGCCGAAAGGGTTCGGCCCCCGCCCCCTGCCCACGCCGGGGCAGGACCGAGACCGCGCATTTCGTTGGGGACGTGCGTGGATGACCGTCACCGCTCGTCAGGACATAGAAACGCTGCTCCGACGCACGGCGGATGAAGTCAACGCCGCGTTGCGCGGTGCCCTGTCCCGCTGCGAAGCCGTCTCGCCACGTTTGCTGGAGGCGGCTCGCTACTGCATCGATGCCGGCGGCAAGCGAGTGCGGCCGGCGCTCGTACTCTGGTCTTGCGAGGTGTGCGGCGGAACGCGACAGGCTGCCCTTCCCGCAGCGGTTGCCATCGAGTTCGTCCACACTTTCAGCCTGATTCACGACGACCTGCCAGCCCTGGACAACGACGATCTCCGGCGAGGCAAACCCACTTGCCACAAGGTCTTCGACGAGGCCACGGCGATTCTCGCAGGAGACGCCCTCCTGACCATGGCCTTCGAAGTGCTTGCCCGGGACGTCGCCGATCCCGACTCCGCGGTCTCCATGATTCGCGAACTCGCATCCGCCGCCGGCCCGGCCGGCATGATCGGCGGTGAGGCGATGGACGTCGAAGGCGAGTCGGCCGCCCCTGACCGTGACTTGGTACACCGCATCCACTCGGCCAAGACCGCGCGGCTCCTTCAGGCTGCCTGCCGACTGGGCGGGCTTGCCGCGCGCGCCGGTCCGGAAACAATCTCGGCCCTGGGAACATACGGCCATGCCCTGGGCCTGGCCTTCCAGATAGCGGACGATCTGCTCGACGCCACCGCCGATGTCGAGCAGCTTGGAAAACGAACCGGCAAAGACGCGCCGGCGGGCAAACAAACCTACCTTCGCGTCGTAAGTATGGAAGAGGCTCGGCGCAAGGCAAGGCACTATGCGGACAAAGCCGCCGCGGCCCTGCAGCCGTTCGGGTCCGGCGGGACCCCGCTCGCGGCGCTTGCAAGATACGTCATCGAGCGAGATGCCTAGTTGTTCGATCCACTCGTCTTCGCGGGTGGGGAGCATCGGCCTCTGGCCGGGATGAATGCCGGATCGCGTACTGGGTGTCCCGCCCCTTCCAGGGGTGGGGGACGGACGATGAGCAGCGGAGTTTGTTGACCGTCACCAAGGTCAAACGCTAACCGCTTCCTCACGGGCGCGGCTTTGATCGCCGCCAGACGGGAGACTGATGAAGACCAGAGCTCAGACCCACAAGCTACTCCCCACGATCCACGGCCCGACCGACCTCGCCGGCCTCTCGATCACCCAGTTGAACACACTGGCTGCCGAGATCCGCAAGCGAATCATCGATGTCGTCTCGCAAAACGGCGGGCACCTCGCCAGCAACCTAGGCGTTGTCGAGCTGACAATCGCCCTCCACCGCGTCTTCGACTTCAAGACTGACTGTCTCCTCTGGGATGTCGGACACCAGGCGTACGTCCACAAACTCCTCACCGGCCGCAACGACCGGTTCGACACATTACGCAAAGCCGGCGGTGTCAGCGGTTTCCCGAACATCGACGAGAGCGAATACGACCTCTTCAACGTCGGTCATGCCGGTACCGCCATCGCCACCGCCACGGGCCTCGCGCGCGGCGCTGCCGCCCTTCACGACAACCGTCGCGTCGTCGCCGTCGTTGGAGACGCCAGCATATTCAACGGTGTCGCCTTTGAAGGCCTCAACCAGGCCGGCACCCTCCACCGCCAACTGCTCGTCGTTCTCAACGACAACTCCATGAGCATCGCGCCCACGCAGGGCGGCATGGCACAATACCTCGCAAAGTTCCGCGTCAGTTCCGTGTATGAAGAGACCAAGAAACGCGTCAAGAAATACCTGCCGCAGATCCCGTTGATCGGCAAGGCGACGTTCGAAGCCCTCGACCACCTCAAGGAGGGTTTCAAGGCCACGCTCTCTCCCCACCAGATCTTCGAACAGCTCGGTTTCATGTACGTCGGTCCGATGGACGGACACGATGTCGGGTCTCTCGTCGAACTGCTGGAAGCCATCAAAGATGTGCAACAGCCCATGCTCCTTCACGTCCACACCGAGAAGGGCCGCGGCGCCGATTGGGCTACCGCCGAACCCACGAAGTTCCATAGCCCCAAACCCTTCAAGCTCGAAGGACGCCGCGTTCAGATGCAGGCGGCCGGGCGCAGTTACACCGGGGCCTTTGCAGACGCGATGATCCAACTCGCACAGCACGACAAACGCATCTTCGCCCTTACCGCCGCCATGCCCGACGGCACCGGCCTAAACAGGTTTCAAGAGGCCTTCCCGGACAGATTCCTCGACGTGGGCATCGCGGAGAGCGGCACGGTGGACATTGCCGCCGGAATGTGCAAGGCAGGCCTCCGACCCGTCGTCGCGATCTATTCCACGTTCCTACAGCGCGCTTTCGACCAGCTCTTTCAGGAGGTCGTCTTGCAGCGCCTGCCGGTCATCTTCTGCCTGGATCGCGCGGGCCTCGTCGGCGGCGACGGCCCCGTCCACCACGGCTTCTTGGATATCGCCTTCACGCGCGTCCTTCCCAATATGGTCGTCATGGCCCCGGCCCACGGCGATGAGATCCTGCCCGCGCTGAGGTTCGCCATCCAATCGGATCACCCAACTGCGATCCGCTATCCGCGAGACAGCGTCTCGCAGTCCATCTATCCCGACGGTCGCGTGCCGCCGTTTGCGCTGGGCCGTTCGACAATCCTGCGCGACGGTCCGGATGCCACAATCCTCGCCTACGGGGCGACCTGCCGCGACGCCCTGGACGCCGCCGAACTCCTCCAGGAGCACGGCCTGGACGTCCGCGTCGTGAATCCACGTTTCGCAAAGCCCATCGACCGCGACATGGTTGCCGATGCGCTCACGTCCGGCGGGCCAGCCGTTACGACGGAAGACCACTCGACGACCGCTGGTTTTGGTTCCGCCGTCCTTGAGACCGCGCGCGAACTCGGTCTCTCTGCCTCGCACGTCCACCTCGTGGGAATACCGCCCGATCGGTTCATCGCCCACGGCTCACGACGCGAGCAGCTCGCCGAGTGTGGGCTGGACGCCGCCGGCATCGCCTTGAGCGTCCGCGACGCCGTCGACCAACTCGCCGCCGACCGGCGACCTTCGCTCCGCCCCGAGCGCCCATCGATTGCATCCACATCGACCGCACACACCCCGTAACCTCGTTCGTCCCTCTCTTGCGACGCCGGCAGATCGCCGCTCCCAGTCCTGATATCGCCGCACGGGCGAGACCTGTCGCGTACTATGCCGCCCGGACGGCCCGTAAACCGAGGGTCCGCTTGGTCCCACGACGCTGATATGGCCGATGTTCATGCGTTGTGGCCTGCAAACAAAGGGCTTACCGGCAACGGGTGCCCGGGTTTCTCTTTGCGTCCTGGGAGGACCGCTCATGTCTCGTCGACGGCTCATCATTCTGGCGGCGGGTTGTTGCGTCATGCTCACCTGCGAGGCTCCAAACGACGCCCCCCTAAACTCGACCGCGGACAAACAGGCCGTTTCCCCCGCCGCGGGCACATACGACCTGACCGAGGTCTGTCGTGTGCCGGCCGATTGGGCGCGGCGGGCGCTGACCGACGCGAAACGCGTCGACCCGCCCCTCGCGCGCCTAGCCGTCTCCCGTGTCACGACTCCGGACGACCGGCCGCTGCTGAGGCTCGACACGGTCGTCATCGGTTCGCGGCATTGGCCGACGGCCGTCTTGTCCCACTGCGGCCTCGAAGTGCGTCGTCAGGACCCCTACGTGCTCGTCGAGTCTCGACAGCCCGGAGGCTTGCGCACCGCTCTACGAGACGCGATGACTCCGCTGAACGATGCAATCGATCGCCTCCGGCACAACCTGATGACACAACACGTCGTGGGGCAGCGCGCCATGAGCGGAGGCCTGGAACGCCTCATCGCCCGAAGCACCGCAGCAACGGTCGCTGAGGATCACGACGACACCTGCCTCGTTCTGGATCAAGGTGGGCTGGTCGAAACGCACCGCGCGCTGGACCTCGCGATCGACGGCAACGGGCTCTTCGTCATCGAGTTTCCCGGGGAGGACCCCCCTGTTAGGCTCTACACGCGCGACGGCCGTTTCACCCTCGGCCGGGACGGTACGCTCGTGTCCGTCGCGTTGCCGCAGGCGCGGCTGGTTCCGGAGATCGTTATTCCGCCGGACACGAAACAGGTGGCCGTCTCGCCGAGCGGGCGCGTCCAGGTTCGCAGCGACGAGTGGGCAACGCTGTCCGACAGAGGAGCTCTCACTCTCGTCTGGTTCGAACACCCTGAGTACCTCGAACCGCTCCAGCCCGGCTTCTACGCACGAAGCCCTCGTGCGGGCGCGTTGCTCGAGGGGCAAGCGGCCAAGGACGACTTCGGCCGCTTGGTCCAGGGCCATATCGAGGGCAGCAACGTCAGCATGATCGAGGGCTGGGCTCAACTCTGTCTTGTGGAGGATGCCAGGCAGATCGTGTTGGCGATGCTGGAGGAATTGAACCCGGGCACGCCCGCCCTCGCCAACGCAGCGACTGCCCGGGGCAACGGAGGCTCGTCGAACGGTCCGCACGACACCCCCTCGCCCACCGTCTGCGTCGAGTTGTCAGAGGCATCAAACCTCAATCTCGAACCCACGTTGCTCAGGTTCCTCCGCATCAAGGGCGTAGACGTTTGGGTTGAGCCGGGTCGGGCCGAGGTGCGGCGAAGCCCGGAGACGGCCGTTGCGCTGGTCGAGTATCTCACCTTCCTCCGAACGTGCCTCAACGTCATCGCGGAGAACATTGCCAACGCGGACGCGCTCGCGCAGACAGAGGATGGGCTCAAGCCGTACAGACGTCGATTTGTCGTGCTGCGCGATGACGGCTCCGCGGGGATTGTTGAAGACGCCTCGCCGCTCCGTGCCATATGGGAGGTTCCGGAAGGAGCACGGCACGACCCAGGGCAAGCCGGCGTCCAGCTTGTGCAACTGCCCAATGTGGACACCGACCGCGAATTGGCGCACGCCGACGCGCTCTCGCGTGAGTACCGGGCAATTCGAGAGGCCCTGCACACGATGGGCGCTGACGCGGTTCCCGCGCTGGCCGCGGTCGTGAGAGAACCGTCTTCGGACATGCGGCTGGACGCCACCTGGGCTCTCGGCCAGATCGGCCCCGACGCCATCGCCGCAGTACCCACGCTCATTGAGGCGCTGTCCGCGGACAATCTCGAACTCCGCAAAGGGGTGACGGACGCGCTCCACAAGATCGCGCCGCGCAGCGACATCGTCACCGATGCGCTCGTCTCGAACTGGACCACCGAGCTAAAGAGCCTGGACGATCGCGAACGAGCCGAAGCCGTCGTGGCACTCGGCCACATCGGCGCGAGGGCCGCTGCCGCCGTGCCGGACTTGATGAATCTCATTGAAGACCCAACGAGCGGCGCCGCGCAAGCCCTGGGGCGCATGGGGCCTGCTGCGGCCGAGGCTGTTCCCGCGTTAACGGATGCCCTGCAACACAGCGAACCGCACGTCCGTCAACTTGCCGCCGACGCTCTTGGACGCATCGGGCCTCCCGCGCGCTCGGCCGTACCCGCGCTTGTCCGGTCGCTCGACGACGAAAACGCCGAGGTCCGATGGCGAGCCGCGACCGCCGTCGGCATGATTGGTGCGCACGACAGCGGGAGTATTCAGGCGTTGGCCGCCCTCCTGCACGATCAGGACGCCCAACTGCGAGACCGGGTCGCAGAAGCGCTCGGGCGTCTCGGCCATCCCTCGGAGGACATCCAGGCCGCGCTCGGCGTGGCTGCACGATCCCAAACACCGCGAGACCGTGTGTGGCCGCTGTTTGCACTCGCACTCGTCGGTAAGACGCCCGCCGCCTCCGTCGTCTCCCTGACCACCTGCCTGCTACATGAGCAAGAGGCCAGAATCGCCGCCTGCCACGCCATCGCGAGGCTCGGCCCGCTTGGGGCGTCGGCCATCCCATTACTCATGGAACAGGCGACCGGCCCTGACGAACGCGTTGCCGCTGCGGCGATCGAGGCGATCGGGGCGATGGGTTCCGCAGCCCGGGCCGCCGTGCCCGTCCTGTCCATTGCGCTCGACCATCCTGACCCCTTCATCCGCAAACGGGCCGCCGACGCGCTGGGGCAAATCGGCGAAGCCTCCGCCGCTGCCGTGCCCGCTCTCGTAGCGCATCTCGGCGACGAGAGTGAACAAGTGGTCCTCTCGGCGGTTCAGGCGCTCGGTGAAATCGGTCCGCGTGCCAGCGAGTCCGCTCAGTCCCTCCAAAGCCTGCGCGACCACGGCAGCGTATCCGTCCGAAGTGCCGTCGTGATGGCACTCGACCGGTTGGCTGAACAAACAGGCGACACGAACCCCGCCCGGGAGGACGACACCCCCCGCGCCGTCGCCGGCTCGCCCGAAGAGATCGGCGAATTCTGATCCGGGATCGCCTCAACCGTCGAGCCTTGGATCACCTCAACCGCGCGCGCCTGGCGTCACCGGCAGCGTGCCTGCCAGCCCGTTGCATCCGATGCCCGTGCCAGACGCCAAACGTAGCGCCGCGCCCACGACTACTGGAACAGTTGAAGGATGCTGAAGAGCGGCGTGAAGATCAGCGTTACGGTCGGGAGAAGGATGGCGCTGATCGTCGTGCCCACGACTTCGAAGAGCATTGCCAGCAGGCTGTTTAAGTTTGCGACTGGATCGTACATGATAGCGGCCTCGTGATTCCGGCGGCGAGATCGAGATACGTTCCCCAGGCCGTCCACCCGGGGTGCCGACCGATTCTAACCGCAAATGCCGGACGACGCACCGCCTGTTGTGTCCGCCGCCGGGAGGTGCCCCGGGGTACTTATACACTTTGGGTGCCACGGGCGGCTTGACCGCCCGTGCCGGCACTGGCAGCAAGCTGCCAGTGGCACCCACCAATCAAAGTGTACCAGTACCTACCCCGGTGAGTCACCTTGTCATCACGCACGGCACCGCTACAATCACGCTTAAACGAGTTTCTAGGAGCGAAACCATGCTGCGAAAGATCCCCTTGCTACTCTCAGTGCTTGCGGTCCTTGTGGTCGCCGGTTGCACTCCCTCACCCACGGGCGGCACATGAGGCGCCTCCAGAGAGGTGGGTGCCACCTCGCTAGCTGCCGACGCCACCGGTAATCCGGCAATCCAACACTGCACGAAACTCCTGCGTTAAGCTCCGCCGAAAACACCGATTCCGACCAATCGGCCGGCTTGAACGCAGGACCTCTCTGACGCTTGCTCAACAGCGCCGCTGTCGCTAGGCTCTTCTGATGGCAGACGGCGGGTTGCCAGTGCGTGTAGTGGTGCGCGATCGGACGCGCGGAATCGGGGAACCCAGACAACGAGAGGAAACGTAATGTACCTGGCAAAGATGACTGGCAATTGGAGGAGCATCCTCATGGCTGTGCTGTTCCTGGGAGCTGCAATGCCAACGGCGGCTCAGGAAACGAAGGAAGTCCGGGAGCGGAGTCAGATCGAATCCAAGTATCTCTGGGCAACGGAGACGATCTACGTCGACGACGCGGCTTGGGAGAAGGAGTTCTCCGTCTGCGAGAAGCTCGTGGGCGAGATGGTCCGGTTCAAGGGAACCCTCCACAAGGGTCCGGACGAATTACTCAAGGTCCTGACGTTCCGTGACGCGTTGGAACCGCGCCTTGAGAAAGTGTACGTCTACGCTTCCCTGCTCTCGGATCAGGACACGCGCGTCAACGAATACCAAGGCCTCAAGGCCCGCGTGCGTCGGCTCTTCGTCAACTACTCGGCGGAGACCTCCTGGTTAGTCCCGGAGTTGACGGCCATGCCGCAGGCGAAGATCGAAGAGTGGATGAAAGAGAATGAAACACTGGCCGTGTATCGCCAGTATTTCGATGACCTGTTCCGGCAGAGGAAGCACATCCTCTCGGCGCGGGAGGAAGAGTTGCTGGCCCTGGCGGGTGAGGTCCGGTCCACGCCCGGCACCGTGTACAACCTGCTGACAAACGCCGACATGAAGTTCCCCAAGATCAAGGATGGGGAGGGGAACATGGTCGAGTTGGACGACTCCGCCTTCTATCTCTACATGCGATCGACCGACCGCCGGGTCCGCAAGGATGCCTACGAGGCCATCGTGGGCGAGTACGCCAAGTACCGCAACACCGCGGCCGCGCTGCTGAACGGCGTCGTCCAGAGCCATATCTACACCGTCAAGGCACGCAGCTACGACAGTTGTCTGGCGGCGGCCCTGGACGGCGGGAACATCCCCGTCGAGGTGTACAACACCCTGGTCCAGACGGTCAACAAACACCTTCCCCTGCTGCACCGCTATCAGAAGCTCCGGAAGAAAGTTCTCAAACTCGAAGACGGCGTCCATGCCTACGACCTGTTTGCCCCGCTAATCACCGGGCAGAAGTTCGAGATCACCTATGAGCAGTCCGTCGAGAAGATCGTCGAAGCGCTCGCGCCGCTGGGTGACGAGTATCTCACCCAGATGAGGAAGGGCTTCGACTCGCGGTGGGTGGATGTGTACCCGACAAAGGGCAAGAGAAGTGGGGCATACTCCAGCGGAACCTATCTGACCCAGCCGTACATACTCCTGAACTTCCACGGCGGCTATGAGGACATGTCCACAACTGCCCACGAGATGGGACACTCGATGCACTCCTTCTTCTCTCGCGGCAACCAACCGTACATCTACAGCGACTACGACATCTTCTGCGCCGAGGTTGCCTCAACCTGCAACGAGATCCTCCTGCAAAACTACATCCTCGAACGCACGGAGGATCCGAAGGTCAGGCTGTACCTGCTGGTCGAGTTTCTCGAGGGCATCCGCGGGACCGTCTTCCGCCAGACGATGTTCAGCGAGTTCGAGCAGCGGATTCACGAAATGGCCGAGGCCGGCGAGCCGCTTACCGCCGACAGCCTCGGTGAAGCGTACCGCAAGATCATGACCGCGTACTACGGCCCCGACTACGTGAACGACGACCTCGTCGACATGTACTGGATCCGAATTCCCCACTTCTATTACAACTTCTACGTGTACAAGTACGCCACGAGCTATTGTGCCGCCTCGAACATCGCCAAGCGTATCATGGCGGGAGAAGACGGCGCGGTGGAAGCGTATCTCTCGTTCCTCAAGTCCGGATCGAGCGAGTACCCGATCGATCTGCTCAAGGTGGCCCGCGTCGACATGACGACGCCCGCACCGATCGAGGACGGCCTGAAGATCTTTGAGGAAATGCTCACGCAAACGGAGGAGCTCATCGAGGAGATGTAGCCCGGCTTCCGCCACGTGGCGGCCAGAATGACGCGAGGGCCTGTTCGCTTTCCGGCGGCAGACCCTCGCTGTTTTTCGGGGTGCTCCATTGGAGGCGGGCTCATTTCCGTGCGACGCCTGATGTGGAGCCGTCGTTCTTGTGGCACCAACATTCTTGTGGCGCCGGCGTCTCGCCGGCGGCTTTGGCGGTTTGAAAACGTGATTCCTGCTTCGGTCCCGGCTTGCATCGGGCAGCCGGCCTGCTTAGGCTGGTTTGTGTGAAGCGGCCGGGGACGCAAGCGCGGCCTGCACCCGGTCGACGCTCGACCCTTGCCTGGCATGAGTTCTTTCTCGCGTGATGACGTCTGTGCGTACTACGAAAACGGAGGTTCTTTCGATGTCCAGTCCTTCCATCAAGCGGATCATTGGCTTGTCGGCGTGCTGCCTGCTCACAACCTTGTGGGCGTGTGACAGCTTCACGTTCACGTTCTCGTTCGTAACACCCAAGACGGCCGAGGCCGCGGCAACCGAAACCGTCGCCATCCCGGGCGGCGCGAGGCTGGTGGTCAACAACGAGATCGGCAGCACGCGGGTCACCGTCGATCCCGGTGCAACGCAGTTGACCGTCGAGATCACACGGATCGCCCTCGCCGAGGATCAGGCGGAAGCCGACGACCTTCTCACGAAGATCATCGTGACGATCACCGAGGCCGCGGACCAGATTACCATCGATGCGCCGAAGCCCGCCGAGGCGACAGGTGTGGACACGGACTTCAGTTTCGAACTGGTTGACGACGAGTTGAACATCACCGGCATCGTCAATAGTCGCCGCGTCGCCGTCGTTAATCTCCGCATCACGATTCCGCCCGCCCATCAGGTCGAGGTCACGAACTACAACGGCGCCATCCGGGCCGTCGACCTGGACGCCGCCTCTGTCCTGACCAGCCACAACGGGAGGATCCACACGATCGACGCCACGGCCGCGCTTTCGCTCGAGACATACAACGGCGGCATCGAGGTCGAGGGGCAGCGCGGCTCCCTGGATGCCGAGACGCACAACGGCGGGCTCGAGATTGAGGTCCGCACGTTGGCTGCCGGCCAGCACGTCATCGGCCGGACCCACAACGGCAGGGTTGAACTCAACCTTCCGAGCGACATCGACGCGGAACTCTCGGCCGAGACAGACAACGGCCCAATCGAGTTCGAGAACGGCGACTGGGACAACGTCAGCAACGTCTCGTGGACCTCCTGGCATGAGCTCGCCGCCACGCTGAACGACGGCGGCCCGTCGATTGATGTCAGCACGAACAACGGCCGAGTCGAAATCGACTCGTACTAGAGCATCCCAGGAATGGGATAGCATCCTCCGCGGCGTCGATCAGAGCCACGCCCGTCAGGAAGCGGTCATTCTCCCACCGAGAGGGCCCTCTGATTGCCGCGTCGACTCGGTAGGAAGCATTCTCATGCTCACCCTGCGGGATGAGCATGGCACCCGGCGTTCAGACGGGGTGGCATGCAACGCCGTGAACTCTACAAACGCGGACACAGCGCCAACCTCAGTTGTGGTCGACGCTTATGCGAATCATCTGGCAGTGCGATTGCGCCAACAGCAAACTCGCTCGCAATCGCCCTCTTCGGCGCAGAAACGCGGTTGAGAGGGTCGAGAAGCCCCGTTAGGTTCACGGCGTTGGGTGGCATGGGTAACGAACGGGACACCCATCAGAGTGTCCTGCTCGTTACCCGTGGGAACAGCTTGAAGTTCTATTCCCACGGGTAAGCTCCGCCGCTCAATGCGGCTCCGCTAACCCATGCCACCCTGACTAAACAGGTAGCGGGCTTCAACCCGCGTGCTGCCCGCGTTTTCCACTCCAAGTGTACAATAATAATGACAGTGCCTGCCGGACCGTGCCGACTTGCCTATGGGCGGAGGAGCGAAACGAGAACGCATGACGAGCCGATCAGCCAGCCATACCAGCGGCGTTCGAGGAAGAGGCCGTCCACTCCTTGCGGAGATGCTGCGCGGAGGCCTGTGCGCGCTTCTGATGCTCGCCTCCTGCATCGCTTCTGGAAAGCCAGAAGCCGTGCCGGTTCAAACGCGCTTCGTCGGTCCCTCGCAGCCGACACCGGTCTCTCCGCAGCCCACCGACACCGCCGACCCGGTCGCCGAGCCTGAGCAAACCGTTCGACTCTCCGGTGCGGTAAACGAGACCGTCGCCTTCCAGTTCATCCTTTCGGCGGGTGAAGGGGTCGCCGTCGAACTCGAACTCAGCGCCGAGGACCTCGTCGGAGAACACGCGCGGATTGGCGCCGACGCGTTCCGCATGTACCGCCGGTGGCCGATCAGGATTGAACGATTCCCCAACTGGTACCTGCGCTCCGGTAGATCGGCCGAGCCGTGCGAGGTACCGGATGTCCTGGTCCCGATCGATGCGCCGCAGCACGGCCAGCCGTTCGCCCTCGCGCCGGGAGCGACACTTCCCATCTGGGTTGAGATCAAGATCCCGCCGACCGCGGAGCCCGGCACGTACAACTCGGCTATTAGCGTCAGGGACGGCGACGGTCGCATCAGCCGCACGCCGCTGAAGTTGGTCGTGCTCGACATCTACCTTGCGCCGCAGGATGCCATTCCCATCCCCGCGTGTGTGCAGCTTTCTCCCGTCATCGCCGCCTTCACGCAACTGGACCCAGACAACCTCAACGCCGCGCTCGAGGACAAGGAGTCAGTCGCGGTCGTCCGTCGCACTTTCGCCATCCTCCATGACCACGGGTTGTCGCCTTATACCGACGATGTCCGGCCACACTTCAGCCAGAAGGGCGACGGCGGCGTCCAGCTCGACTGGTCGCAGTACGACGCCTTCTGCAAGCCGCTGATCGACGGCGCCGCTTTCGGCGCCGACGCCCGACCGGCATACGCCTGGCCCATCCCGGCCGATCTCGACCAGCCCGATCCCGCACAGTTCAACGGTATCCGTTCCGCCGTCTTCGCGGCCGTCCTGCGAGACTACCTCCAGGCAGCCGCGGCACATTTCCAGGAACAGGGGTGGAGCGAGATGGCCTTTATCCGGTTCAACTTTCCCGGCGACGCCAATCCAAGCCGTCAGGATATCCAGATTGTGCGGCAGCTCGCGACGGTACCACACCTCGTGGAGCCCCCGCTGCCGTTCCTCTCGTCGCTTATCCCCCAACCCATGGCGCCCTTTGGGTGGTCCGAACACCACTTCGAAGACCTCTCCTCCGAAGTGGACGTATGGGCAACACCTGCCCGGTATCAGCACCGACCCACGATGCAGCAGATCAGAACGCTGGGAAAGCGTACGTGGCTGCTACCCGACAGGCCCCCGTTCAGCGGTTCCCTGGCCGTCGAGGCCGCACCGATCATGACAAGAAGCCTCCCGTGGCAGGCCTTTCTCCAGGGCCACGACGCTGTCGTACTGCCCCACACCACTGATTGGCCGGATGACATTCTCGACTCGCCCATTCGTGACAGATCGCAACCCAGCAACACCTGGCTTCTCTATCCCGGTCGCTACTTCGGAGTCCGCGAGCCCCTGCCTTCGGTCCGGCTCAAGCAGCTCCAGCTCGGCATCCAGGACTACCAGTACCTCCGACTCCTCAAACGGCACGGGCGAGGCGAGTCGGCCAGGCTCCTTGCGGGATCCCTCATCAAAGCCGCAGGGACCGATGCCTACGGTGACAACTATCAGGACGGGCTCTTCGGCAGAGTGGCCGACGAAGCCGGGGCCTGGGGCCTCGCCAGGGAGATACTGGAAGAAGAAGTCGCCGACGCCGTCAGCAGTGAGCCGGGAAAGAACATCGACACGCAAGCAAACCAGGCGCGCTGGGCGAAGTTCCTCTCCGCCACGCGAGGTATCAGGCTTTGGGCCGAGTCCGCCAAACTCAGACTCGTCGAGGAAGAGGATCAACTCCTGTCGCACGTCGCCATCGATGTCGCGATCCGGAGCGAACTCCGAACGCCGCTCACTGGCAAGCTGAACTTCGGCGCCTTGCTCCCCGGCGTCAGGAGCATCAGCGACATCGTACGCGTCGGGCCGATTCCAGAAATGGGACTAACCAGGCACCAGTTGATCGCCTCGATTCCAGGCCTGCCGCCCTGTGACCTCGACGGTCATTTCACCCAGGAGATCGTTCTGGACGCCGGTGCTGCCGGCAAGGTGTCCACGCAAGCGACTGTTTCCGTCGTTCAGGTGCCCGACATCACCGGACCTATCACGATCGACGGAAGCCTCGCCGATTGGCCGCCAAGCGAGTTCAACATCGCCGGTGACTTCCGGCTCGTCACCGGGCGAGATGACGGCGCCCTGGAAGGCCGGATTGCACAGTGCCAGACCGTTGCCTATCTCGCCCGAAACGGCGGCATGTTGTACATCGCGCTGCACGCGGCAGTGCCCGATGCGGCGCGCCGGAGCGAGACGCCGTCCGAGCGATACAGCAACGTCGTCCGGTACGAAGACCTCATGCCCCTGGGTGAGGATCTCGTCGAGATTCTCTTCGACCCGACAAATGCCGCCACACAAAGCGGCGATCTCTTTCACATCGTCCTGAAAGCCGATGGAAACCCCGTCTTCGAACGGGGCGTCGCCACGACCCCACCAATAGGCAAGTGCACGCTATGGCCCGGTGAACCGCCACGCTACTGTACGGCCCGAAACGAGGAAGGCTGGTCCGCCGAGATCGCCATTCCACTCTCCGCCTTCGGCATCGAGGCTCGAGAGAAACGGGTCTGGGGGTTTAACATCACGCGCCTCGAACCTGTCCGCGGTGAGTACTCCGACTGGGCGCGGGCTCCTCGGTACGTGTACGACCCCCGGACGCTCGGAAATCTTGTCTGGCCCGAGTAGTCCTCTGTCAACAGTAGATATCTAGGTCATTCTGAGAGACAACGCAGCGCCCCCCACAGCCGAAGACCGTCACTCTTGCAGACGACCCAACGCGCGCGAGAGCGCGTCACGATGAGAATGGAGAACTGACCACCGCGAAGACCACAAGCGCCGCGACTTCCAGGCAGCACAGCACCAGTGCCGCGACGGCGAACGGCCGATCCGACGCCTGCCGGACGGCCCTGATCGAAGCGTCCAGCCCAAGCGGCAGGCCGATCAGCATGGCGCCCGTACCGAGCGCTGCGAGCGGATGCCCTCAGCAGAAGGCTCGACTCAAGCCGAAGCCAGCCAGCGGTATCAGCGAGATTAGCAGTGCCCGTTTGCCGGTCATACGCGTTGCCCCATAAACTGCGATGACACGGCCACGCCAGCGCGACCATGTCACGGGTGAATCGCTGGATTCGACAGCAGCAGAACGGCCGCGAGGCCGTGCGTCAAGGCCACCGGCGGATGGCCGCCGCCGCCACCGGTACTGACGGTGCCGAGGCCATCGGCGCCGTCCGGGTCGAGCGTCTCGTACTCGTTCACGCCGTTTCGCGTGCGCTCCTCATGATATGACTCGCCACCCTTTGCCCAGCGAAGGTCCAGCCAGTTGCCCCGGCGATCCAGGTCCGCCCACTCCTGTTCGCTCGCCAGCACCGGATGGACTAGCGGCGTCGGACATCCCGCTTGAATTCGCGCCACCACGATGATAGACCTCGCGAGATTCCCTCGGCAACCCGCCCCGCAATGAAGGCCGTGCCCAGCAGGGCAAGCACGCCCGTGACTTCAAGAAATCTGCCAGCGAATGCCTCAGGAAGCACGTGTTGTACTTTGTCCGTTATACTGATTTTCAGGTGCTCAAGCAGGAGAAACCACCCGCCAACAAGGAGCATTACGATGATCACCGTGATGGAAACGACAAGTGGGCCGCCGACCCTTGTCCGGCGTTCCTTGGATATCTTCCTCATTTGAAGTGCCTCTTGGCCATCAGAGCCTCCGGCCTGCGAAGGTCAGAATCCCGAAGGCGAGGATCATGTTCTAGCCAAGCAGCATCAGTTTCTGCTGTATAGCCGCTTCTCCGTCGCCCTGACGAGCTTCTCTATTTCGTCGTATGACGCGATGAAGTCCACTTCACCGTCCTGGTAGAGCACGTATCCGCCGTCTGCGCCGTGCAAGCCATTCTTCGTGTAAACCAACACGTTTCTCTCGTCATCGTCAGGTGTCTGTCCGGCAATGTAAATGTAGCAAATTTCGGAGCTACTTGACTCCGTCTTGGAATGTGGGCATCGAAGAGTGTCCTTGTTGAAGCCCTTCACATCAATCTTCTTGTGTTGGCGGACCGCCGTGGCCAAGTCCGGCGGAAAGTGATTATCGTCCATTGCATAGATCCATAACGCGGTTCCAATAGATCTCAAGTTTCTGGCGCAGGCGGGGCACTTCTCCGGCGCTGGCTGGAAGGCACGCGGCGAGCAGGACTGCAATGTTGGCCAAGGTGTGTTACCTGACTTGATATCCTCCCTCCATGTCGCGACGCGCCGCTCTTTTTGACGAATATACGGATAAGGTTTCCACAACTCGTTGACGAGATCCAAGTACTTAAGAACTGCCGTTCTCTCACCCTGCTGAAGAAGTTCTCTGGCCAAAAACAATGATGGCCCATAGTGGTGTAGCTCTGGTGAAGCGGGCGCCCTTCCTGCTATCAAGAGGTGCTTCTTGGCGTCTTGCACTCGCCCGTCGCGCAAGTCGAGGCGTCCAAGTACTTCATTAGCATTATGAACAACGTTTCCGTAGTTACGGTTCCAGGCCCCAGTGCTCCTATTGACTTCAAGCAGGCGAAGTGCATGTGCCTCGGCCGCAGTTGGATCATCTGCCTCCAGCGCGGCGATCATAAGGCGCTCGTGTAACATCTGAATGCATACAAACAGCCGCATCAAACCCGCTGCGTCCGGCTTCCCGGCGCGTTCGACAATCCTCGGCGGCCACGGCTTGCCGCTCTTCACAATGGCTTCCTCTGCTAGCTCATAGCTGTGGCGGAGGTAGGTCAAGACATGCTTGTAGTGTCTTTTCTGGCGATCGCCGTCAAGGGAAAGACCAACACTGCTATCTGCCTCGAAAAGCACAAGGAGATTACTGATCAACCTTGGATGCAGTGGATCCAGCTGGTGAGCCTGGAGGAGTAACTTGGCGGCTTCATCTCGATTGCTGCTCAACAAGAACACTCCTGCGTTTCCGAGGATCTCGGCATCTGCATCATTCTCTGAAGTCAACCTCCACCATAGCTTACTGGCTTTCACGTATGCCTTCCCGTCACGCTTCGGATCTAGTCTCATCGTACCGAAAAGGTCGGCATCGAAACCAATCATGTTTGGAAGCTGCAAACGATGAGCAGCAAAGGCCACTGAGTGTGGATGGTATTTGATAAAGGCCAACACCTGCCGCTGCAGGCTCTTGCGGGCCTCCTCACCCTTGGCTCCATAGTAACCTATCAAGAGCAGCCTTGCCTTCCGCTGCTTCGGGCTGGACTTCAGCTCCCTCTTGAGGTTATTGACCTTCTCCGCAGACAGTTTCTCGCCCAGTTGCAGCAGGCTAGGAATCTCCTTCGTGAGTTGCTCGAAATCGTCTTCCGGCGTCGCCATTGCCGCAGACGGAAACCACAACAATACGATGGAAGTAACCAAGTACCTGCATCTGCTCGCTCTGTTCATTGTGTGTGTTCCTTGCTCGTCCATGCCCGCGACGCTGGGGGCGCCATCGGGGTCTAGATTCCATCAGCCATTATATCCGTCACCATCCGAAGGACCAGGATTTTCCCCGGATCACCAAAGCACAAGGTGCCCTCGATCAGAGAAGTAGAGGGCAGAACAGTTGGAATCCCAGTGGCAGCACGGCGAACCTGATCCAGGAGGACCTAAGGATCTAGTAAGTCTTCTATTCCATCTACCAGGTCGTCCTTCCAGGCTTCCGAGAAGAACTCAACCGTTCCGGTCTTCAGTACTTGCCACGCCAGATCTGCATCTCCTGCTTGAAGGGTCTTCTTCAGTGTTTGATACAAGGCGCTTCCCTTCTTGACTTTTAACTTGCCAACCGTTAGGAAGGCGCCGATCTCAACGGCCCCGCGTATTGCCCAGCGCCGGCCCTTGTAGAAGAAGTTCTCGGCGCCTACCCGGAACCTCATTGTCTTCGCTGCCTGATACTGCTCTATCTCGTTACGAGTCTTACCGATCCAATAACCGCCGTACTTCCAGCTGCGACAGTAATAACCTCCTCGTATCGGATCCCTTGCGTGGCCGGGCGGCCCCCAGAAGCCCTGGCCAATCGCAGCACCATTTTCTTCCCAGTACTCTCCTCCATCATTCCTCTTATCAGCTTCCTTCTTCTTCTGGTTGCAGTACCTGGCGCACCTGTTCTTGTCCTCATTACATGTTCGTGGCGGAGCGGCCTGAGCCTTGATGCAGCGTATCGCGGCCCTCTTGCATTCGCGGTGACAAAGATCTTTGGGATCAAGCTTGATATGTTCCCCATTCGCCGGATCGTCCTCCCAGCCCCCATTTGTTTGCTCTTCATCGTCGTCACCACAATCGTCGTCACCCTCCAGCCCGAACGGATCAACGGAAAACAGCGGATTGCCCCTAACGTACTGATACAGATTCACGCCATCCACATACCCCAGCGGGTCGCGTTGGAGCCAGCGGCCTAGGGTGGGGGAGTAGGTGCGGGCGAAGAAGCCGTAGAGGTCCACGCCGGCGTCGTAGCGTTGGCCGGTCCAGGCGAAGGGGTTGCCGAAGTGGGAGCCGTTGGTGGCAGTCCAACTGCCGGAGTCCTCGTGCTCCATCAGCGTCGCGCCGTAGGGTTCGTAGGCGTAACGCTCCACCAGCGCGTCTGACTCGTTCATCAGGCCGACCACGCTGCCGAGGGTGTCGTGCAGGTAGTGGTACACGCAGCCCACCGGCGGGACGCCGGTGCCACAGGTGCCGGAACTCTGCCCGGCGTCCGTCCAGTCGATCATCGCGACAGGCTCGGGGAAACGCTGTGAATCGCCCCAGACGAACTCGCGCAAGAGCGTCGTGACTTCGTCCCACGGATACGGCTCGATCGTCACGTCGTATTCCTGAACCGTCTCGACGCCGACGTACACGTGGCGCGTCTTCTTCGGCGGCGGGTTGCCGCCGACGCCGTCCATCGCGACGCCTGTCTCCGCGTCGATGTATTCGATCGTGTGAATCCGCCGGCCCAGTGCGTCGTATTCGTACTCCGCCAGCACCTGCCCGGCCGGGCCACCGCCGCCGTAGGCAGTGCTGTCGCGCAGCACGCGCACGACTCGATTCTCGGCATCGTACTCGTAACGCTGACCGGTCCGGTACACGTCGGCCACGAACAGCGGATTGTCCCGATCACGCCGAAGCTGATGACGTTGCTGCTGGATCGGTTCTCCGAGTCCGACGATGCTGATCAGCAGCTTGTCGCGATTCGCGGACAAGGCTGCATTATGCGACAGGTGCGGGCAATCTGCGCCCGAGCCGGGGTGGAGCTGTGGCTGCGGCTCTGGCAGACGCTACGGGCATCCTGCGAGAAGGAATGGGCGATGACCTTCCCGCAGTACGCGGTCAGTCGGTGGATCGGACACAGCATCACCGTCAGTGGCCGACACTATGTGAACGACGTTCCCGATGAGCTGTACCGGTTGGTGGTGACAGGGGGCAACAGCTCGCAGCGCCAGGCGCAGCAGCAAGCGTTCGCAAGGGCTCGCGAAGGGCAGAAAACAGAAACGACCACCGGCGTGGCCGATGGTCGTAATTCGTTGTGTTGCGAAGTCTTGCGAGAACCTGCAACACCTTGCGAGCTTTCCGACAACTGGAGGCGGCGGGAATCGAACCCGCGTCCCGAAGCACTTCAGAAAAGGCCTCTACGTGCATAGTCGGTCGTTTGAATCTCGACTTGTGCGACGCCGGCCGACAGGCTTCGCACGCGTCCAACTCGACTGTTTTCTCGCCCTACCGCGGCCGAGTAGCGCGGTCGGACCAGCCTGCTAATCGTCGTCGCCCCGCCTAGTAGGCATCAGCGGTTTGACGGGCGGCCTAAATTAGGCCGCCATGCGCAACTGAGAGTTGGCACATAAAAGTTTTGCCAGGTGTTTTACGAGGCCGCCTGACAACCTCGGCACGCCACCTTTCCGTCAACTTGCCCGGTCGAAACCAATTCGCCCCCGCGCTGCACCGTAGTCCGCGGCGACTCGAAGACATTCTACCCGCTTCCACAAGAACAGGCCAGAGAATCCCGGCAAGCCGGCTTTCGAGTCTCCTTCTGCCAGGCGCGTCGGGCGGACAGTCCGCGATTCCCCGGAAGAACTGAAATCGCCCAGTATTCTCCGGTTCTTCTTTACCGGTCAACGTGTCCTTGTGTTTGTCACACATGCGTTGCTCCCGTTTGCAGCAGAAAAAAGTGACGTTGACCGCAAACGCGCGCAAAGTCTTTGGACCGCGATGTCGTTTGTTTGCGTGCAACTGCATCACATCTGCTAACCCTCAGTTACCCACGGCACGAGGGAGGACGTCGAGAACGGAATGGCGTCAATGGACGAGATGCTGCTTGCGATGCCCGCGATCAGCCGCCGTTCTTTGCGAACAGCGACTTGGCCTCGCTCACGAGATAGAACGACCCGGTCACGCAAATCAAATCTTCGCGTGTGATCGCCTTTTCGGCGATCACCAGCGCCTCCGAAAGATCACGCGCCTGCTGGGCCATTCGCCCGCTCAACTCCGCGAACCTCGCACCGAGGTCCGCCGGATCCGCTGACCGCGGCGATTTCACGCGCGTGAAGATGATCTTGTCGGCGCCCAGCTGGATCAGCTTGAGCATGCCGTCGATGTCCTTGTCCGCGCAGCAGCCGAAGATCACCACCATCGAGTCATAGCGGATATTCTGGCCGATCGCCCGCATCAGGGCCTCGACGCTCGCGGCGTTATGTGCCCCGTCCGCCAACACGCAAGGCTCCTCGCGAATCACCTCCATGCGACCTGCAAGGCTCACCTTCGCCAGACCGGCCACCGACGCCTCGTCGTCCAATGCCATCCCGCGGATCTTCAACTGATCCAACACGCCGATCGCCACGCCGCAGTTGATCGCCTGGTGCTTACCCACCAAGGGCACGGCGAGATGATCGAAATGGCTCGTCGGCGTCGTAACGCAAATCCGAGCTTGTGGACCACCGGAACGAGACGACTCGAACCGGTAGCTGAAGGTGAAGTCCTCCCCTGCGAAGTAGAGTGGCGAGCCCACTGATTTGGCCACCCGTTTGAGAACGCCCTTGACCGAATCCTGCTGCGGCGCGCTGATCACGGGCACCGAGGATTTGAGAATCCCCGCCTTCTCCGCCGCGATCTCCTCCAACGAATTCCCCAACTGCGGCATGTGGTCGTAGCTAATGCTCGTGACCGCACAGACCTCCGGTTTGATCGCATTCGTCGCGTCCAACCGACCGCCCAACCCGGTCTCGACGACGGCGATGTCGATCTTCTTCGCAGCGAAGTGCAGAAACGCCACCACCGTCAGCGCTTCAAAGAAGGTCGGTCGATCCGTCTCCTTGCTCCGGCTGGCCTCGGCCACCCGCCGCACCAGCCGCGTCATCTCCGGCCGCGAAATCTGCTGGTCGTTGATCGTAATGCGCTCACGGATATCCAGAATGTGCGGAGACGTGAAAACGCCGACGTTCAAGCCGTTGCCCTGGAGCATCTGGGAGAGCATGGCGGCCGTGGAGCCCTTCCCCTTGGTGCCTGCAATGTGAACGCTCCGGAACTTCTGCTCGGGATGCCCAAGGTCGGCCAGAAGCCGCTTGGTCCGGACGAGCGTCATGGCCTTGCGATCCCGCCGGGCCGGAGGACGCCGCTCGTAGTTGATAAGGCTGTTCAGGAACTCGAGGGCGTTCGCGTAGGTCTTGATCGGTTTGCCAGAGCCCATCTTCCGGGCGGAGGAAGCCTCCTTCGGCGGGCGCGAAGACTCCGCGGCCTTCCGGTCGGTCCTCTTCACGGTCTTCTCCCGCGTCTTTGAGACTGAGCCGGCGGACTTCTTGGTTGTCTGACGGCTTGCCCGCCGCCCCGCAATCGCTGCTGTGCGTGTCATAGAGGCCCCATATTAGCCACGCGCCCCGCAGCAGTCAAGACAATCATCACATTTGATGCGCAAACACAACAAATGAAACAGGCATAACACTTGCATCCGCAGTACATTACGGCAGATCTCCTGTCTGTGAACATTTCCCGTATATTTCCCTAACGCCTTCGGAAGTCAGATGCTGCCGCAAGGGCTCCTACAATGGACGACCACGGTCTTAACTGTCTACCATATATGGGCTTAGACCTGTCTATGGAGCCGCGGCAGCGCGAGGCCGCACCCGAACCATCGAAGACTTCCCGCTATCCTCTTCGACGTTGCTCGTACACGTCCGGTTCGCCGAAAGACGGAGCAATTCTCGGCCCATCGCCACACCGGCGGACTGTGGGTTACTTATCGGACGACCGCCATCCTTGCGCCGCACGGCGTGACGATCCGGGGGTATCGCCTCCCGTCCCCCAACCGTTGGCATCGGCCTCGGCCAACCAGTAAAATGTCCTACCGTGAACGCTTTGCCGAAGACCAGAATCGTCCGGTGCTGCCTTTGTCGCGGCATGATGCGTGTTTCGGCACGCGCACTTTCCGTGTTCTGCCCCCATTGTCAGAAGCGGATATCCCTCGAGAATCTCCGAATAGTCGGTTCGCATCCGGGCAAAGTGCTCGCCACGTGCGGCGACATTCTCATCGAACCCACCGCCAGGCTGAACATCTCCCTCGTGGGCACCAACATTGCTATCAACGGTCGCGTAAAGGGCTCGGTCCGGGCCGAGGAAACCGTTGACGTGGGGACTAAGGGACATGTGATCGGCGATATCACCGCCGCCAAGATCCTCGTGCAGGACGGAGGCATGATTGAGGGGCGGTGCCAGATGGTGGTTCCCAAGCCTCCGGGCAACCAGAAAGACGACTCGCCCGCTCAACATGAAGGCCCATCCGACGCCCCAGAAGAGGCGAGCGACGCATCCTCGCACGAGTGTCAGGAGTCGCCACATCCTCGTCCGTGCCCGCTCCGGCCAGGGCTCCGTCCCACCGCCGAACCCATGCCCACCCCTGCCGGGTCTCCTCGTCCTCGACCCCTGGGTCGCCCCCACTGATTGCGCGGTGCGGAAGCGAGACAGGGCCGATCAACCCTCCAAGCCGCGAGCTGCGACTGGCGAGCTGACCGACCCTGGCCCGGGCAGGACACGTTGCCTTACTCAACAACCACCGAATGGACAGCCATAGCCATCGTAGTAGTCGTATTCCTCGTAGTACTCTTCCTCGTAGTACTCGGTGTACTCGTACTCTTCGTACTCCTCATAGACGGGACCACCGAAGCTTGGGGTGTAATCGAATCCCGTGAAGACATCCGTGAACGACCAGTCATTCGTGGATCCGTAGCCTCCCCACCTCTCATCGCAGCCGGTGTTCGGTAGGACCAATGCCAGCAACGCCAGGCTCATCAGGATTGTCGCGAATTTCCTTCTCATGGCTTTCTCCTCGTTGCTCGCCGTTCGCTGGAACCCTTGATCCGCACGTACCGCGGGTCCTTCCGACGGACCCTTCGCCGGACCATCGGGCTTCAGCGAACCACGATTTGGGTGATGGTGATCTGTGCGGCCGTCGCGGTTACGTCGCTGTCGCCGCGTCCATTCCAACCCGTCAGACACCCAACTCGCCGGAAGGTTAGGAGGCGAACTCGCGATAGAGGCGTTTTCGGTCCCAGGAACAGCCTTCAAGAATATTCTCCCGCTGCCGGCCCAATACCTGTCCGGAGCTGTCGGGTAGAGGTCGCAGACGGTGGCTCACACGCGGGTCCGTCCCGACGTGGTAGAATGTCTCCACGGGCGACCAGGGAATCGCAGTCGGCGGGAAAGCGTACCTGACTCCAAAGTCCCATCCGCCGTAGCGCCCACCCGAACGTGCCAGAGAACGGGAGTGATCGCATGTTTGGCCGACTCGCAACAGTTCGCATCAAGAACGCCGAAGAGGCCTTGGCGAACGGGCGGTTCGAGGACGCCTTGGGAATCGCGGCCGCGCCAGACCTCCGCAACGACCGCCGCGCGAAGCAGCTCCTCGACCAACTGGTGCGGTGTTTCCTCCAGCGTGGACAGGACCACATCCTTTCTCGCAGGTTCGCCGACGCGCTGGCAGACTTCGACCGCGCCGCGCGGTGTGGTTTAGAGACCAAGAAAGTCGACGAATGGCGTGACCGGGCCCGGCGTGCTCTGCAAGAGAACCAACGCGCCGAATACGAGAAGGAAGACGCCCTGGCCATCGCGAAGGAGCGTCTCGCCACCGGCCGCCTCACTGAAGCCGCCGACGCCGTCGCCGACCTGCCGCAGGACGATGCGGACGCGCGCGAGTTGCGCGGCGCGATCGCCAGGCGAACGGAAGAGGCGAATGGCGCAATTGCCGCCGCGGCATCGGAGTTGAAGGCCGGGCGCGTCGTCAAGGCCGTAGAGCGCTTCACGGTCGCCCAGAGACTCCACACGGAAGCCAAGGGCTCGGCCGAGTTGGAATCAAACATGGTAGATCACGTTCTCAAGCAGGCAACCGAGAGCTTCAAGGAAGGCAGGCTCGACCGGGCTGAGAAGGAACTCGCCACAATTCACGAGCTGACCCTCAAGCGCCGCAGCCGAACTGACCTCACGGAGGCCGTCAGACTCGCCCGGGAGTCGGCAAGAGCACTCGCGGAAGATCGCTATGCGAGGGCCGGCGTGTTGCTCGGCAGGCTCGCCCAGATCGGGCCGAAGGCAGGCTGGATTTCCGACGTGCGCAAGCACCTCTCAGTCTTGGAACAGCATCGCCGCACGCTCTTGGAAGGACCGCTCGGCCTGCTCTCCGGCAAAGACGTTCCCAGCGAAATCAGCGCCCGGACGACATCGGACGACGAGACACTACCCGGTCATTCCCCGCACTTGATGCGGCCACGGCAATCTGTCTTTCCGCCACACGCCCAGCCGGCGGACGCCGCTGCGAAGCTGCCGAAGCGGCTCCTGCTTAGAATCGACGGCGCGGGAAGCTATCTGCTCCTCCGCCCCGACCGGATCGGCATCGGGCGTGCCGGCCCCGGCGCTTCGGCCGACCTGCAACTCATCAGCGACCTGGCCGATCGGCAGGCCGAGATCATACGCGCGGGCGAGGATTACTTCGTGGTCTCTAGCGCGGGCGTCCAACTCGCGGGACGGCAAACCGACCACGCCCTCTTGCAGGACGGTGACAAGATCAGACTCGGGAAACGCATCAGGCTCAAGTTCCTTCGGCCGAGCAGGAAGAGCACCGCCGCCGTCCTCGAACTCGGTGACGGCGTTCGCACGACGACGGATTGCCGCCGTGCGATTCTCTGGAGCGGGCCGTTGTTGATGGGCGGCACGCGCGAGTGCCATATCAATCTGGGGCCGGCCCTGGGCAACGCGATTCTCGTCGAGCGTGGCGAACGGCTGTATGTCAAGGAGATGGGGCCGACGCGAGAGGCGGTGCCGCTGTCCCTCGGCGTTCAAACGCAGATCGGCGCCATCCGACTGAGCATCGATGTATGGCCGGCCTCATCCGGCGGAAGAAAAGCGACTACTTAACAGGGATTGTCTGGGTATTGACGATGGGCTTCCACTTCAACCAAGGTGATCGGCCGTTGCCGGGCTACACGGTTCAGCAGGGCGTTGGTCGGGGCGGCTTCGGCGAGGTGTACTACGCCACCAGCGACGGCGGCAAGGAAGTCGCGCTCAAGTAC
Source organism: Planctomycetota bacterium (assembly GCA_043813895.1). Taxonomy (GTDB): domain Bacteria; phylum Planctomycetota; class Phycisphaerae; order UBA1845; family UTPLA1; genus CAZTAR01. The sequence goes on along the minus strand of JBDRKQ010000104.1, from coordinate 57 downwards.
CTCCGCGACAATCCGCAGGTCGAACTCCGCGGCGTCGCGCACTGTCTCAACCTCAAG
>JBDRKQ010000103.1:0-26454 GCA_043813895.1 Planctomycetota bacterium | reverse complement strand
TCGGTCGGCTCCCCCGCGACTGCCATCGCCGTCTTGATGTCCTTCAAGCCGTTGCCGGTGATGACGGCTAGGGCGTCGGCGTGTTTGCCGATCACGCCTTCGGCGACCGCACGCTTCACGCCGGCGACTGCGGCGGCGGCGGCGGGTTCGGCGAAGACGCCGGCGAGTGAGCCGGTCGCCTTCATGGCGTCCGTGATCTCGTCGTCGGTCACGCGGACGAACGCGCCCGCGCAGGCTTTGACATACTTGAGGGCCTTGCGCCAGTTCCTTGGCACGGGCACGTCGATGCTGTCGGCCAGCGTGTGGCCGGTGAAGTCCGCGGGCAACTCGCCGGTCTCGAAGGCCTGGGCGATCGGGTCCATGCCCTTCGCCTGCACTCCCAACACGCGCGGCAGCGTGGCGATGAAGCCCAGCTCTTTCATCTGCTGCAAGCCCTTCGCGACGGCGGCGATGGTACACCCATCACCGACGCTGACGACGACCCAGTCCGGTTCGCGCCCGGCGGTTTGTTCGGCGATTTCCAGCCCGGCGGTCTTCTTGCCCTCGACGAGATAGGGATTCACCGCGCAGTTGCGGTTATACCAGCCGTGTGCCGCGCACTCGGCACTGCACAGGTCGTATGCCTGTGCATAGGTGCCGCGGACACGACGGACGTCGGCGCCGTAGATAAGAAGCTGCGCCACTTTCGGCTCTGGCGCCCGCTGTGGAACGAAGATTGTCGCCGACATGCCCGCCATGGCCGCGAAGCCCGCGAGACTGCTGGCTGCGTTGCCCGTCGACGCGCACGCGATGCGCTTCGCACCAGCCCGCAGCGCGTGCAGGACGCCGACGCTTGACGCACGGTCCTTGAAGCTCGCGGTGGGGTTCCGGCCATCATCCTTGAGCCGCAAGCGTGAGATGTCGGCCCATTCCGCGAGGCGCGGCGTCTCCACGATCGGCGTCCACCCGACCGGCCAACTGAACGCCTCCTCGGCCGGCTCGACCGGCAGAAGCTCGTGATATCGCCAGTGGTTCAGCGGCCGGCTCCGCAGCGCCTCCGCCGTCATGCTCATGGCGACCTTGGCCAGGTCGAACTGGAGGTCGAGCACGGCGAACGGATCGTCGCAGTGCGGGCAGGTCCCCGCGGACTCCGGCGGCGGCGCCTCCTTGCCGCACGCGACACAGACCAGTCGTGTTACGAAACGCATGCACGCCTCAGGGCCGTATTGTGACCCGCGAATGCCGGCTGAGCAGAAGATCGAACATGAATGCGACGTCATCCGGCACCATCCGGATGCACCCCATCGACATATTCTCTCCGATGCTGGCAGGGTCGATCGTGCCGTGGATCCCGAAACCTGTCCGGCCGACACATTCCCCCTCAAGGCCGTGCAAGCCGATCCACCGTTCGCCGATGGGGTTCTCCGGATCGTCGGCCAGATAGAGGTGTCCGGTGGATGGGTCGGCCCACTCGGGGTTCATCAGCTTGTTCCGGACGGACCACGTGCCGAGCGGTGTGCCGCCGTTGGTGCCCAACCCGACGCGGAAGCTACGAACGTAGATATCGCCGAGGTAGGCGTCCATGCGATGGTCCGACTTGTCGATCACGGCATGGAACGGCCCATGCAGGACCTTCAGCCGCTGGCCGACTCGTATCCGGCTGGGATCTGAAAGGAGGTTGAGCGAGATTAGTAATCCGGGCGTCACCTTGTAGCGATTGGCGATGATCGCGATGCTCTCGCCGCTGCTGACGATGTGCGTGCTCGCAAGCGGATCGTTCGGACTCACGGTGCGGCTGAACGTAATCGCGTCCGCGATACGCTCCAACTCCGCCCGGGCGAACACTTCATCCGCCCGCGATAGGTCGCCACGGAGCGCCGCCGAGAGCGCGACCCGTGCCGCGTGCAGATCGCCTCGGGCCAGGGCGCTGCGGCCGGACTCCACTTCTTTGTTGTGGCGCGAATCGGGTTCGGGCGCGACCTCAGCCGGCGTCTCGCGAAGCTGCATCTCTTCCGACTGACTGTGCACCGATACCGGCGCGTTGACACCGACGTCGCTCTGCGTGCGGGAAGACCGCCGCCCGGGTTCGCCATTCGTCGGTCGCAGGTTCACTCCGATATCCGGCGCGGTCAGGCCCGCTCCGCCTGCAGGCTGCGTGTGGGATTCAGTCCCAGGTGTCGCCGCCCGCAGGGAGGTGATGCCGTTGTCGCCCGATGCCTGCGACGGCGCAGCCGCGCCCGCTTCGGCGACGGCGGTCTCATTGGAATCCTGCGGGGATTGTGAACCGAGAAACCGCCAGGCATACACACCCCAGGCGGCCGTTACGACCACGCCGATGGCAAGCAAGATCACCCATGAGCCAGCGCGTGCATTGCGGAATGAGGCCAACGTCATTCACTCCTGTCGGGCATGAAACGCAAGGGAGCCCGTGCGCCCACACGAAACCGCGAACCGCCGGCGTGCCACGCCGCAGGCCGGGGGATACGTGTGCAATAGCTTAGCTGTCCCCCGCGATGATTCAACCCATAAACGTGCGGTGCAGCGCACAGTCGTCGCGGCGCTTGTGAGGCTATGAATCGAACCGGCGGACCCGCTGCTCTGTGACGAGCATACTGACCTTGACATCGTGCGGTCTGGCGGGAATCGAGTCCACAATCTGCACCTCGAGGGAAAGCCCGCAAGCCTTGCCTGTGAATTCCTCTCTGGCCAGAAAGCGATCGTAAAACCCGCGCCCACGACCGAGCCGGTTTCCGGACGGATCGAACGCCAGTCCTGGTACGATCACCAGATCAATGAGTTCTATCGGAATCGGCACGCCCCGAATGGGTTCGCGAAATCCGAATTGGCTTCGGCCGACGTCCTCGTCCAGGTTGTTGATCTCCAGGGGGATCATCTGCCGACTTTCCCAACTGACTTGCGGCGCCAGGATCCGCTTCCGGTCCTTCCATGCCTGCAACACGATCGGGGTCGTATCCGCCTCGCGGCCGTGAGACAGATAGATCATCATGCTTTCAGCTTGCTGGTACTCGGGCTGCTGGAAGAGGATTTCCGCGGCGAATCGAGATTGTTTCTGAAGTGATTCCGGCGAAATCGCCGCCAGGACGGAACGTAATCTGGTACGAAGTTCCTTTTTCACCGGACCCTCGATTGACGATGATTGTAGGTTATAGACTTCGGTCCCGGCTTTCAATAGCATCGCCCATTGAAATGCAGATAGGATGCAGGGGGGGAAGGACGATGGAACCGGCCCGCCGGAAGCGGGGCGGCTAATCGTTCGTGTGTCCAAGACGCGCCCCTGGACGACCCGTTGGCCGCGCGTCCGGATAATGACCCCGCGCCGGCGCTTGGGGGTCTGATCTGCTCCCAGGCGAGGGACACGTAAGGTGGACAGCGCACTGGACATCAAGGTGATTCTGGTCGTATCGGCGGTTGCCGTCGCGGCGATTATCAGCGCCGCTGCGACTCGATTGGTTCGCCGTCTGGCGCTGGGACGGGGTTTCGTTGACCGCCCGGGCGGCCACAAGGCCCACACCGCACCGGTCGCACTGGGTGGGGGAATCGCTGTCGTTCTTGCGATCATTCTGCCCATTGCCGGGGGCACCCTTGCCGCCAGGGCCTTTGTGTTGGATTGCCCGGCGTGGTTTCCCACCATGCTGGCGCCCCACCTGGACGGGATCGTCTCCAAGGCGCCGGCTGCCCTCGGGATCATTGCCGCTGCGACGGCCATGTGCGTGTTGGGTGTCATTGACGACAGACGGCCCATTGGCCCGGGAGTCAAACTGGCCGTCCAAGTTGCCATCGCCGGCCTTCTGGTCGGGGTGCTCGACTTGCGGCTCCTGTCGCACCTGCCCTGGCCGGTCTCCGGCACGCTTTCCATCTTGTGGATACTCGTCCTGACCAATTCGCTCAACTTCCTCGACAACATGGACGGGCTCGCCGCCGGCGTGGCCATCATTGCCGCGGCCGTCTTCGGAATCACCGCCCAGCTCTCGGGGCAGTTGTTCGTCCCGGTGTGTTGCTGGCTGCTCGTCGGGGCGTTGGCGGGCTTCCTGCCGTACAACATCCATCCGGCATCAGTCTTCCTTGGCGACGCCGGAAGCCTGGTCATCGGCATGCTCCTCGGCGTCTTCACGATCCTGACGACCTTCGCCGATCCGTTGCAGGGGCAGCGACCCATCGGCATCGTCGCGCCGCTCGTGGTCATGGCCGTGCCGCTTTACGACACCCTCAGCGTCGTCCTCATCCGATGGCGATCCGGCGACCCGGTCTGGGCCGGCGACAGGCGGCACTTCTCGCACCGGCTGGCACGCCGCGGCATGGGAGTTCGCACTGCCGTGCTCGTGGTCTGGCTCGCGACGCTTGTGACCGCGCTGCCGGCCTTGCTCCTGCCCAAGGCGGACTGGACCCTCGCCTGCGGCATCATGGTGCAGACCCTCCTTGTGGTGCTGCTTGTCGCGCTTCTCGAGAGTTCGGGGTCCCCTGAATGACTCGACGTCGTCATAAGACCGCCCGCAGCACGAAAGATACCCCGTCCGGCGAATCCGCGCCGGGCGAGGTCGCGCGTCACGGCAATCAGCGATTGCCGACAAACAGCTCTGCACGCACGCGGCCCGAGCCGCTGCTTGAACGCGTTGCCTTGCTCGTACTCCTCTCGCTGATCCCACTTCGGGCGATTATCGGAGAGACGCACACCTTCGAACTGCTTCGTTGGCTGCGGAACATCGATGCGCCGCCGACCCCCTCTCCCGCGACGACGCTGGGAATCAGCTCGTTGATCCTGGCTGTGGCGGTGGTCCTCCTTTTCGCCCGGTGGCTTCGCCGCGATATCGGCTATCGAAGAACTGGGGCGGAACTGGGTCTCGGCCTCCTCCTGATTGCGGCCGTCGTCTCCACCTGGAATGCGGGTCAGAAGCACCTCGCCCTTGTCGGCGTGTCGGACTTCCTCGGTTTGGTGCTCTACGTGTTTCTCTTGCGGCAGCTCCTGACGCGCCCCTGGCATGTGCGGCTGGCCATTGCAGTTGTCCTCGCGACCGGGACCGTGGTCGTCGCCAAGTGTGCGTACCAGTTCGCTTACGAAATCCCCGATACGATCGAGTACTATGAAGCACACAAGGCTGAACTGGCCGACACCGACACCGCCGAGGAGTCCGACTTCGGTCGTGCCGGGTTCCGCTACGACTACGAGCAGCGGCTGCGCGCTCGATCTCTGAGCGGCTACTTCCGCCACCCCAACGTGCTCGCCGGGTATCTCATTCTCGTGGTCATGACCGCGCTGGCCGTCGCGGCGGGACGCTTTCGGCGCAGGCCGCGCTGGACCCTCGCCGCGCCGCTACTACTCGCCGGCTTTGCGTTCGTCGCGCTGGTTCTTGCGCAGAGCAAGGGAGGTGTCGCGGCGTGTTGTATCGGCTTGGTGCTGTGGCCTGTCGGGCAATGGATCGCCGGCCGCGATCCGCGGGCATTCATCCGAAAGCGCCTCGTTGTTCTCCTGTGGCTGTCGGCTCTCGTCGGGACCGGCGCTGTGGTGGCCGTCTTGCACAGCAGTTCCCACGCGCTCGGGCGATCCATGCTGTTTCGTTCCCTGTACTGGCAGGGCGCGGGGGCGATGTTTGCCAACGAGGGGCCGTGGGGCGTCGGCGCGAACAACTTCGGTCGGCTCTTCACGCGGTACAAAACCGTGCAGTGCCCGGAAGAGGTGGACGATCCGCACAGCTTCGTCGTCAAGGTCGCGACGGAATGGGGCGTTGTCGGGCTCGCCGGCGTGTTGCTGCTCTTTGTGGGCTACTCGGTCCGGTTGTCGCGTGAGCCGGTCATGTCGAAGCCACGCGATGGCCCGTCCGGCTCGATCATCCTCTGGGCCGCGGGGATCGGCGTGGTTGTCTTCGGCTGGTGGCTATGTCTACTGGCGGGCGCGAGTCCCGCGTACCTCGTCTGGACGATTCTCGTGGCGATCTTCCCCTGGGTGATTGGCTTCATCGCACTCTCGTACGAGGATCGCCGGACGACGGCGTTTGCGGACGACGCGCCGGGGCCGATGCTCGCCTGCATCTGCGGGGGGCTGATCGGCTTTCTCTTGCACGCCGGGATCGATCTGACGCTCTTCCATCCCGGCGCGGCAACGACGTTCTTCGCGCTGATGGCCGTCGCGCTGGCGATTCGCTCGCACAGCCGTGAAGGCACCCCGCAACCGATATCAACCTGTGGAGAAACGGCGAACGGTGGATCGGCGTGTGCGTTGTCATCCACAAGAAACACCGGTGAGACGCCGGTGCCACAGCGTTGTCCTGTCGTTCTGGCGGGGTGTATTCTCGGCGCCGTCGGGTTGGTGTTGTTTCTGGTGTTTGTGGTTGCGCCCGCAGCCGGTTTGGGCGGGGAACTGCGCGTCGCGCGTCTGAACTCACAAGCTCAGTCCTGGGACGCGTATGTGGCATCACGAGGGTATCGGGCCTACGGAGAGGCGATCGGGTGGAACCATCTTGACGGCACGGCCGCTGCGGAATTGGTAGAAGAGCTGGCCAAACGCGTGGCGACCGTGGAGCAGGTTGATTCCGTCCTTGATGAGTTCGTCAGCGAACTGCGGCGATGCGATCCGCTCAATGACAAAGCCGACTACTACTCGGCGGTGCTTTATTCCCATCGCTGCCGGCTTGGCGGCGATCCCGCCGACCTCGCACGCGCCGCCGCCGCGATGCGCGCGTCGATCGCGGCCTATCCGACATCGCCGAAGAAACGCCTCATCCTGGCGGACATCTATGAGGCGATGGCACAAGCCACAGGCTCCCTCAAAGCCCGCCACAACGCTGCGATAGAGCTTCAAGAAGCCCTCAACCTTGACGCCCAGCGCGAGTATGTCTCGAAGCCGCATCGGCTGACTGAAGAACAGCGAGGTCGGATAAGTGCCAGAATCGCGGCACTCACCCAGAATCGCAACTCAGGACCGCGCCCGTAAGGTGGCGGTCAGCGCCCAAGATCAGAGCCGCGCGCGCCAGCAAGCGGTCAGCCTGCGTGCAGAGCCGCACGCACCATCACGGGGATCACCTGTGCGGCGACCGAGTCGATGGTGCCGGGCACCCTTGCGCCGGCTGCGCGCTTGTGCCCGCCTCCTCCGAATTGAGAAGCAATGGCGGCGACATTCACAAGGCGCTTGCTGCGGAAGCTGATCCTGACCGGGTCGCTTCCCTCGGGCTCGACGAGCAGCAGGCAGGCCGTGACGTCGCCCATCCGCTGCGGCTCGTTGATGACCTCCTCCGTCATCTCTCGCGTCGCCCCGCAACGCTTTAGCATCGCCTGCGTAATGCGGATCACCGCGAGCCGGCCGTCCGCGTGAAGCTCGAACGACGAAAGGACCTCGCCGATCAGTCGCAGCCGGGCCTCGCAGTCGTTCAAGTAGAGGCGCTCGTACAGCTCGGCCGGCTTCGCGCCTGCCCCCACCAACCGGGCCGCAATGGCGAACGCCTCCTGGTCGGCATTCGAGAACCGGAACCAGCCGGTGTCAGTCGCCATGCCGGCGAAGAGGAGGGTGGCGGTCTCAGCGTCGATCGGCCAACCGGCAAGATCGCAGAGCCGGACGATGATCTGCGAACACGACCCCGCAGCCTGATCGATGATCGCTTCGTCCACGACGTCGTCGCGCGTGACGTGGTGGTCGATCGCCAATCGCCGCACGGGGATCGTCTTGATCGCGGCGGCAATCTCTCCGAGTTGCGCGACGGCACAGGTATCCACGACCAGGATCAAATCCGCGCCGGCGAGCACATCGCGCGAATTCGCATCCCCCCACTCGGACAAGCGTTCGAGCTGCTGCAAGAATGCGTAGCGATCGAGGATCGTCTCATGGAGGTAGGCGGTGACATCCTTGCCGCGTTGTCTGAGCACGCGTTGGAGCGCTGCCATCGAGCCCACGGCATCGCCGTCCGCCCGCGTGTGTGTGGTGATGACGATGCGCGACGCGGCATCGAGCCGCGCGGCTGTCTGGGAAGGATCGATCAGTTTCGGCTCGTTCATGGATGACATTCACTTACCTGAACCACAACGCGAACAGCCTCAACGTCTTGGGCGATTTGCGCGGCCAGCGCCGCACGATCCACAAACCGCACCTGGTCTCTCAAGCGGGACACGAACCCGATTCTCGCATTCGCGGCGTACCAATCTCCTGATTGGTCAATGATGAATGCTTCGATGGTCAGTTCCTGTCCGTCCATTGTCGGCCGTCGACCAATGCTGATCGCCGCGGCACCGCGGACGCCGTTGACTTCCGCCCAGCCTGCGTAGACGCCCTCCGCGGGCGCCAGTTGGCCCCGCACGTTCAGGTTGATCGTCGGGAAGCCCAGCTTGTGTCCGTCTCCGGCCCCATGTACCACCTCGCCCATCAGGACGTAGGGCCGACCGAGACAGGCGGTCGCGTCCTCTACCTCGCCTTGGCTCAAGCACTCGCGGATCACCGTGCTGGACACGGTCACGTGGCGGTCGCCGGAGAGCCACAAGCGATAGGGCTCCACGACGTGCACCTGAAAGCCGCCCCTGGCCGACATGGCCCGCAGGGTTTCGATATTGCCTCCGCGGTTGCGGCCGAACCCGAAGTCCGGGCCCTCGACGAGGTATGACGGGTGGAGGTCCTGCACCAGGATGCGTTTCACGAAGTCTTCGGCGGTCAGGGACAAGACGGTAGCATCCGCAGCCAGCCGTACGACGGCATCCGCGCCGGCGAGTTGAAGTTGCCGGCGTTTCTCCTCCCACAACGTCAGACGGGCAGGCGCCCACTCCGGCCGCAGGGCAGCCAGGGGGTGGGGCTCGAATGTCAGCGCGACCGTCTTGGCACTCGAAACTCGAGCGAGCGCCCGGGCGGTGCGCAGGATCCGCTGGTGCCCGAGGTGGACTCCGTCGAAGTTGCCCACGGTCAACACGGCGCCGCGCAAGGCGTCGCCGGCGACTTCGGGATCGGTGTATACCTTCACCCTCTAGCTAGCTCCTCATTCGTGTCCCGCCACGGCAGGCGCAGCGTCGAACAGCGCATACTACAGGAACCGCACGATCGCGCCCATTATGCCTCGGTCGGTGGGTCAGACCGTAAACGTGTCTTGGCACAGGGATTCTAGTGCGTTCTCCAGGAAATCAACCGCGTTTACGGCTGTCAGGAGACCCACGCGCGAGGCTTGATCGCCTCCCAGCGCGGGTGTCGAGCGGCCGACCTGTGCACCTTGCGTCTCGATATCGAGCCGCATTCGCGTCTTGATAAACAAGTCGGGCCAGATTGCGCACCCGCACGCCAGCGCGTCGTGGATCAGCGTCTTGCCGTACCCCGGCTCGCAGTCCCGCTCCAACGGATAACACAGCATCCCGGCGAGAGACTCGCCGGTGCGGCAGCCGCTTGCGGAAAGCCTGGCAACGTGCGACTCATCCAGGCCGACCAGACGGGAAACGTCCAACGGGGCGACCGTGATGGGAAGGCCGGACGACAACACGAGCGCGGCGGCCTGGGGGTCACGATAGAAGTTGAACTCTGCGGCGTCGGTGACATTCCCATGTGTCCAGACGGCGCCGCCCGAAACGAAGAGATGGCTGACGCGTCTTGCCAACTCGGGCAGATCGGTCAAGACGGCGGCGACGTTTGACAGAGGGCCGGTCGTGATGATGACGAGTTTGCCCGCGGCGGCTTCGATCGTCTCGCGATAGACCTGTTTGAAGTCCGATGCCTCGAGCGCATCGTCGGGCGGCAAGCCGCACTGGCCCAGGCCGTCGTCGCCGAACATCTCGCGGCGGTCCACGAGGTCGGGGCCTGACTGGTCCAAACCCCTGCCGACGCGGGGCCGTGTCGGCGCATTCAGCGCCTTGAGCAGCCGGCCGATGTTGACCACGACCTGGTCCGCCTCGACGCTGCCGCCGACCGCCACAATCGCCCGAACATCGAAGACGGGTGAAGCTAGCGCGAGTGCAACCGCCACCGCATCATCCACGCCCATATCCACGTCTATCAGCAGCGGCGTCGCCATGGTCCGTCAGGCCTTCAGAAAGGAGCGATCGGCGCCTCCGGGTTTTCGGATGCGCTATTATCCTCCACAATCCCCCCGATGGTCAACGATATCCCGTTTCGCTCCCCGGATGCCGCAAGGCAATCGCAAGCTCAGTCGTGTCTCCAGTCGAGATGTCGATGAGCAGAGCCGCGACAGTGAGGGAGTCGGTTTCCGTCCCAATGAAAGGGCCATCTCGGTGAATGGTGACCGCTTGCTGACGCGCGCGGCTCTGCACACGAGCGCCGACCGGATGCCGGCGTCCGTTTGTCAACGGCCCCTACCATACGATGGTCGAACCGCACACTCCAAGCTGCTACCATAAGCGGGAACGCGAGGTGTCGATGAGTGCCGTCTTTGAACAACTGACAGACGTTGTTGCCGCGGGGCGCGACCTTAGCCGCGCGCAGAGCGCGGATGCCTTCTCGGAGATCATGCAAGGGGGCCTGCCGGACGACCGGATCGCGGCCTTCCTTGCGGCGCTGGCCGACAAGGGTGAGACCGTCGACGAGATTGTCGGCGCCGCCCGGGTCATGCGCCGACACGCCACGCCCATCAAGTGTGAAGATTCCAACGCCGTCGACACCTGCGGGACTGGCGGCGACGGGATCAGCACATTTAACGTCTCGACGGCGGCGGCCATCGTTGCCGCGGCGGCCGGCGCCCGCGTCGCGAAGCACGGTAACCGGACGAACACGCGGAAGAGCGGATCGGCCGAGGCCCTTGCGGCGCTCGGTGTGAACATCGAGGCGCCACCGCATGTTGTCGAGGAGAGCATTCGAGAAGTGGGCATCGGCTTCCTCTTCGCGGCCCAATTGCACCCGGCCATGAAGCACGCTGCACCTGCAAGGAAGATCCTGGCGCGCAGGACGATATTTAACATCCTCGGCCCTTTGACGAATCCGGCGGGCGTTCGGCGACAGATTGTCGGCGTTCCGCGACCCGACCTCCTCGACATGATTGCCGGCGCCCTGCGTGAACTCGGCACGGTGCGCGCGCTTGTGGTCAACGGCGAGGACGGGCTCTGCGACTTTACAGTTACGGGTCGCAGCCGCTATGTCGAACTTCTTGACGGCGAGTTGCGCGATGGGACGTGTTGCCCGGAAGACGTCGGATTGCATCGCGGCGAGCAGGAGGCACTTTGCGTTGATAGCCCCGCTGAAAGCGCGGCGGTCATTCGGGCGGTGCTGTCGGGAGCCCCGGGCGCGCCGAGGGATCACACGCTGCTCAACGCGGCCGCAGCACTGGTCACCGCGGGGACGACGCCCACGTTCCGCGATGGCGTGGACAAGGCCGCCCGTGCGATTGACAGCGGCGCGGCGCAAAGGACGCTCGACGAACTTGTCAGGATCACGCAGGCGGGAGGGCGAGACGCGTGACCATACGGTATCGTTGCGACGGGTGCGGAACCGACCTTCGGCGCGACAGCTCCGATCATTACATCGTGAAGATCGAGGTGTTTGCGGCGGCGGGCAAGCTGGAGTTCACGCCGCAGGACCTGCAGCGAGACCATGAGGCCGAAATCCGCCGCGTGATTGCGGAACTCGAAGAGAGATCCCCCGACGCGATCGAGGACGAAGTGTACCGATCGCTCCGATACGACCTCTGTCCGAACTGCCACCGGCGGTTTCTCGACGCCCCCCTGGCAGGCCTGCCTCCTCACGATCGCACCGAGCAGTAGCGTCGCCCCCCTATGGCCGACGACACGTGCTAATCCGAGCCCCAAGCGCGAGCGCGGGGTTTTTACGGCTCTACCTGCTCGCTTGCGTTCGGGGGTCGGCCGCTACGCATGGCGCATGGACACGTCGAATCACATCACCTATACCTATCTCGATGGAGTCTCGAGCCCTGTTAGACAACCTTACCGACCCTCAGCGAGAGGCCGTGCTCCACGGCGAGGGTCCCTTGCTCGTGTTGGCCGGCGCCGGGTCGGGCAAGACCCGGGCCATCACACACCGCGCCGCCCACCTCGCCTCCACCGTCGCCAGGCCCGATCAGATTCTGGCAATCACCTTCACCAACAAAGCGGCGGGAGAGATGCGAGACCGCATTTACGCCCTTGGCGTCGGCGGACGGCTTCTGGCTTGCACGTTCCATTCGCTGTGTGCCAGACTTCTGCGGGAATACGGGAGGACCATCGGCGTCGAGCCGGGCTTTTCCATCTTTGACGAAACCGATCGCCGGTCGTTGATCAAGCAGTCCATCGCGGCATGTGATCTGCGGGCCGACAATTGGCAACCTCGTGCCGTCGCCGCAACGATCAGCAACGCGAAGAACAAAATGCTCGATCCCGGCGAGTTCGTGGACGCCGCGACCGACTACTACGAGAAGAAGATCGGCCGCATCTACCAGGAATACCAGCGCCGGCTTGCCGAGCAAAACGCCTGCGACTTCGACGACCTGCTCATGCATGTTGCGAAGATGCTTGGTGCGCATGCCGAGATTCGCGACGAGTTGTCGGGCCGGTTCCGCTATCTGCTCATAGACGAGTATCAAGACACGAACCACGCACAGTACCTCATCGCCACGCGATTGGGGTCGGGCCATCGCAACATCTGTGCAACCGGCGATCCGGACCAATCCATTTACGCTTGGCGCGGCGCGGACATTCAGAACATCCTGGATTTCGAGGAGGACTATCCCGACGCGAAGGTCGTCCGGCTCGAACAAAACTTCCGCAGCACCGGCGCGATCCTTTCGGCCGCCTCGCAGCTCGTCCGGCACAATACGCGGCGGAAACACAAGGAGCTTTGGACCGACGACGAGCAGGGCCCTGCCGTGCGCGTCTGGACCTGTGAGGACGAACGGCACGAAGCCGCCAGGGTCGCGGCCGACATTCGCGACTACTGTGACGCCGGCGGCCAACCGGGTGATGTTGCGATCTTCTATCGCATCAACGCCATGACGCGGACGCTCGAGGACCAACTGCGATCCGCGAGGATCCCGTACCAGATCGCCCGGGGCGTCGAGTTCTACGGTCGAAAAGAAATCAAGGACGTCCTCGCGTACCTGCGGATCCTGGTCAATCCTGCCGACGAGGTCTCCCTGCTTCGGGCGATCAACACGCCCGCGCGCGGAATCGGGAAGATCACGGTCGAACGGCTCCGCGATTTCGCGCATGAACACAACCTGCCGGTGGGCGAGGCAGTCACGCGATTCGCCGAGATCCCGGAGCTCAAGTCGGCGAAGAAGAAGATCGAGCCGTTCGCGAAACTGCTCGCCGAGCTTCGGGAGTTGCCCGCGCGGCCCGCTCGCGATGTCATTGACGCCGTCTTGAAAAGGTCCGGGCTGGAGGCGGCACTCCGTGGGGCCGAGGATGATCTCGACAGTGAAGAACTGGAAAACGTTTTCGAATTAGTCACGGCCGCGCAACAGTACGACCTGGAGAACCCGGACGGCTCGCTCGGCGAGTGGCTGCACCAAATCAGCCTCGTCACGGACGTGGATACCGTGGATCTCGCCGGCGGGGCCGTGACGCTTATGACGCTGCACGCCGCCAAGGGCCTCGAATTCCCGGCGGTGTACATCGTCGGGCTGGAAGAGGGATTGCTGCCACACGCCAGGGCTCTCCGCGGGGAAATCGACGAACTCGAAGAGGAGCGGCGGCTGTGCTTTGTCGGGATGACGCGGGCGCGACGGCGGCTCACGCTGACGAACGCCGAATACAGAATGGTCCGCGGCATTACCGAGCGGACCGCCGCGTCGAGGTTTCTTCGTGAACTGCCGCGGGATGAGATCGAACGCCAGATGGTTCGCACGGAGGAGGATCGAAGCCAGGCGCATCTCGCAAGCCAATACGATGCCGACGTTCCCGCCGACATTGCGGAGTTTGTCCCGGGGAGGCGTGTGAGGCACGAAGAGTACGGCGACGGCGAAATCCTCATGCTGCACCGGCGCGGGCGAACGGTTTACATCCGCGTGTACTTCGACGACTATGGTGAGCGGTCGTTCGCGCTGGCGCACGCCGACTTGGTCGTGCTTGAATGCTGAAGTCGGGGGGCAACTCAAGGAGTCTCGCAAGGTGTTGCGTAAGCCGTCACTCGAGGTGTTGCGATGAGGAAATGTGCGGTGATTATGGCGGGCGGATCGGGTACGAGACTCTGGCCGCTCAGCAGAAGGAATCGTCCCAAACAGCTCCTGCACATCGTCGAAGGCCGCAGCCTGATCTACAAGGCGTTTGAGCGGCTGCACACCGCGTTTTCCCCTGTAGATATCTACGTCATCGCGCTCGACGAACACCTCCCCGCCCTCGCGGAGGAGTTGCCGGCATTGCCGCCGGACAACTTCATCGGCGAGCCCACCGGTCGCGACACGGCTAACGCCGTCGCGCTGGCGGCCGCCATACTGCACGAAAAGAATCCGGACACCCTTATGGGCGTCTTCACCGCCGACCACCTCATCCGGCCGACGGACAAGTTCGTCGATGTCATCCGCCTCGGATTCGCTACCGCCGCGGAGCACGCCGATGCGCTCATCACGTTCGGCATCAAGCCCACGGAGCCGCACACGGGGCTCGGGTACGTCGAGCGCGGCGAGCAGGTGTCACCCGGTGTGTGGGCTGTCAAGCAATTCAAGGAGAAGCCGGACCTCGATACGGCCCGCGGGTACGTTGCCTCCGGCAACTACTATTGGAATAGCGGCATGTTCGTCTGGCGGACCGAGACGATCCTTGAGCAGATGCGGCAGCACCTCTCGGCCTCGCACGACGCGGCGAGGAGGCTCGCGAAGGTTTGGTACACGGAGCAAGGGCCGAGCCTCGCGCGCGAAGTGTACCCGAGCCTGGAACGGATCAGCATCGACTTTGCGGTCATGGAGAAGGCGCCGAAGGTGCTCGTCGTCGAGATGGCGCTGGACTGGCTGGACGTGGGCAATTGGACGGCCCTGCCCGAGGTGCTCGGCAAGGATTCCGCCGACAACACACACGCCTTGAAGCGGGCGGTGTCGATGTTCAGCAGGAACAACATCCTCGTCGCGGAAGGCGACCATCTGATCGCCACGATCGGCGTTCAGGATCTCGTCGTCGTCCACAGCCCAACCGCCACGCTCATCTGCCACAAGGACCATATTCAGAAGATCAAGGACCTCGTCGGACAGCTTGATCAGGAATACGAGGGCCACTATTCATAGCGAGGCCTTACCTGAGAACGGCCCGTCCGCCACTCTGCACGCTCCGGGACCGAGTATGCCGAACATTCTGGGAATCGACTACGGCGTGAAACGAATCGGTACGGCCATCGCGGATACCGAGGTGAGGATCGCCACGCCGCTGGCCGTCATCCAGGGGCGGAATGACGTCACGCGAGACGCGAGGTCGGTAGCCGACTTTGGCGATGATCACGACGTCGAAGCGTTCGTGGTCGGGCTGCCGTTGAACATGCGGGACTCCGGCGACAGCCCGCAGACGACCCTGACGCGTGGCTTCGCCGACGAGCTGCGGCGACTCTCCAGAAAGCCCGTACACTTGCAGGATGAGCGGCTAAGCTCGTTCGCCGCGGGCGAGGCGTTGGACGCAGCCGGCGTGCGCCAAGGCAAACGAAAGGGCCTCACCGACATGATCGCCGCCCAGAAGATACTCCAAGCCTGGCTCGATCAGCGATGAGAGCCAGAATCTCCGACCTTGGACATGTTCAGCCGGGGTGGCATGGACTAGCGGAGCCGCGCTGAGCGGCGGAGCTTACCCGTGGGGAAGGAGCCTCGATGTGTTCCCACGGGTAACGAGTGGGCCACCCTGAAGGTGCCCCACTCGTTACCCATGCCACCCCGTCTGGACACTCAGCGCGTGCCCGGCCTTGGCCGGGAAGTACGCCCTGTAGCAATGACGTCACCGGCCGGTGAACGGTGTTGCCAAAGTGCGCCGAAGTGGTAGACTGTTGCCGACTGGGATGATTGACCCGGACGGCCAAACCCATGCTGTGGAGCACGCGCCCATGAGAGTCCGCACAGACAAGTCGATTCGGTTGCGGCTCAGAGAGCCACTATCCGAGTGCCGCAATCTTGGCCTGTGTATGACGGCCTGTACGCTGCTCGTATGCTCGCTCTGTTTTCCCGGGTGCATCGAGCGCACCGTCTCGATCAACACGGAGCCCGAAGGCGCGAAGGTGTTTCTGAACGATCAAGAGGTCGGGCAATCGCCTATCACGGTGCCTTTCACCTGGTACGGTGATTATGACATCATCATTCGGAAGCGCGGCTTCAAGACCGTTCACACCCACCACAACATCCGGACGCCGTGGTACTCGCTTCCCGGCATCGACTTCTTCACGGAATGCCTGATGCCGTTCACGGTCCACGACGACCGTGTCCTGGACGCCTATGTCCTGGAGCCCCAACAGTTGCCGGACAAGGACACGCTTCTGGATGCGGGAGAAGCGATGAGGGCGGAGGCCGGCGGGGGGGGGCTGTAGGCCGCAGGGTGGGCACCCAGTCCGAGCCGCGAGCGCAAGCGAGCGGGTCCGAAGACCAACGGCCTGTTTACGAGTACCCCGCGCTGGCGCCTGGGGCTTGGATCGACCCCCGCCGAATCTGTCATGGACCCCAGGCTGACGATGTGGACTATTTCCTGTTGACGTCGGCATCTCGTATCGGTAGTCTGCCGCCGGACGTCCCATAAGCCGGAGACCGATCATGAACACTAGTGGACGCAGGCGCGCCACCCGTAATGCCGTCAGTCGATATTTGATTCCGTTCGCACTGGTGCTGGCCCTGGCGCTGTCGCCCGGTTGTGACAATTTCCTCGGGCTCCAAGACTGGCAGCGCGATCTGCTCAGCCTGGCGCCAACGCCAGGCTTGTTGGCCTTGGCATTGCTGACTGGCCCGGGCCCGGCTGGGCCCGCCGGCCCCACCGGGCCGCAGGGGTTACCGGGTGAGGACGGTCTGTTTCACGTTTCCGTCGAGGACTATTTCACCCACACAGACGCGACCAGTGGCTTTGTCGGCCCTACTGGCGACTTCATCCCGGATGTGGTCGGCATTACTGAACCGGTCCTCGGCGAGGATAACGGCGGGACGCCTGGCGCCCCCGCGGCAAATGCCGACCGCGTTGCGTTCCGTGTTCTCATTCCGCCGTCTTATGAGGGCGTGAATCCGGTGACGCTCCGCCTGGCCTTCCGCAGGTCCGGCCCGACACCTGGAGGTGAGGATTTCGCATTTGACATCTTCGTGCGGCGCCTCGTCGACGGCGCGAACACGCCTGAGAATTACATCAATCCTCCCGTGCGAACCGTGAGCGTGACGCCGCCGGTAGCAGGAAACGACGACGAGTTCCAGATCCTCGATCTGCCAATCAACGTCGCCGTGCCGAACGGTCTGGGCGGCGCCGCGTTGGCGGCGGGTGACTTCCTGGCCGTTGAGCTCGTCACGGTGGGTGACGATTCTGGTCAGTATCTTCTCCTGAGTGTCGAGTTCTATGAGACGACGGCGGCGCCGCCCGTCTCAGGTGGAACGATCTCTTAGCCTGATTCTCTGTCATTCTGCGAAGGGAATACCCCATGACGAACGCAAAGAACCGCAAAGCCCAGACGCGCCCAAGCGCGACTCGATACTTGATCTCGTTCACACTGGTGCTGGGTTTGGGGCTGTCGCCCGGTTGTGACAATTTCCTCGGGCTCCAAGACTGGCAGCGCGACCTGCTCACTCTAGCGCCAGCGCCCGGCTTGCTGGCTTTGGCCTTGCTGAGCGGCGCGGGTCCCACTGGGCCGCAGGGGCCGCAGGGGCTTCCGGGTGCGGACGCTCCTGGGTTGTTTCACGTTTTCGTCGAAGACTACTTCACGCACACAGACCCGCCCGATGGCTTCTTCGGCCCAACTGGCGACTTCATCCCCGATGTGATCGCGATTACCGAGCCGGTTTTGGGCGACGATGACGGCGGAGTTCCCGGCGCCCCCGGGGCCGATGCCAACCGCGTTGCGTTCCGGGTTGCCATCCCGCCATCGTATGCGGGCGCGAACCCGGTCACCCTCCGCCTGGCGTTCCGCAGGGCCGGCCAAGCCCCGGCAGGCGAAGATTTCGCATTCGACATTTTCGTGCGGCGTCTCGTCGACGGCGCCAACACGCCGGAGGACTATGTCAATCCACCCGTGCGGACCGTGAACGTGACCCCACCGGCGGCAGGCAACAATACCGAGTTCCAGATCATTGATTTGCCCATCACCGTTGCCGTGCCGAACGGCTTGGGCGGCGCCGCCTTGGCGGCGGGCGACTGGCTGGCTGTTGAAGTCGTCACTGTGGGCGACGATGGGGGACAGTATATCCTGCTTGGTGTCGAGTTCTATGAGACGGCGGCGGCCCCGGCCGTGGCAGGCGCCACAATCTCGTAGCGAGGTTCACGACGCCGCGTCATCTCTGCCGAAGCACGACCTGTCTGAGGCGTTCCTTCGTTTGCTCTGCGCCTGCGGGCTGTCCGGGGTCTCACAGCGCGGAGGCGCGCGTGATTCGGTCGCGGACCCAGTCCACCGTAACGCCCTTCTCGGCGAGCATCCGGCTCACGAAGCTTTGGGGCTCGCGAAGAATAGCGAGCAGGAGATGTTCGTCTTCGATCTCGCCATGACCGAGACGGTTGGCGGAATCAACCGCAAGCACCACGCGACGCCAGAACCGGGGAGAGCGAAAGGCCTTCGCCAGTTCCTGCTGGTGCAGCCACTCCAGCGGATCATGGCCCTGGGCGGTGGAGGCGTGGTCTTCGTGCGTGCTGGAGCCCAGGAGTGTCAGGATCTCTTCGCGCAGTCGCTCGATGCGAACGCCCCGCTCGGCTAGAAGACGCGCGGGAATATTGTTGCCCTCCCGCAAGACGCCGAGCAGGATGTGCTCTGTGCCGATGTACTTGTGCCCGAGCTTCCGGGCCTCGTCGATGGCGAACTGGATCGCCTGTCGAGTATCGGCCCGTTGTGCCATCTTTGTTTGGTGAAGCTCCTTGTCGCCAGGCTTGACCAGCTTGTCGACGTCATCGCGGAGCGTTTCGAGATCGATGTCCAGGTTCCTCAGAACAAGCGAGGCGACGCTGGAGCCCATCGATAGAATCCCCAGGAGGATATGCACCGGCGCGAGGTAGTCATGATGGAGTCGCACGGCTTCCTGATTGGCCAGGGCCATGGCCCTTCTCGATCGGTCGCTGAATCGTTCGTGCACGGTGGTATTCCCTTTTCAATCTGTTGCCATTCGTGGCGCGGCTGGTGCGAGAATCCGTATCCATTTAGCGTGCCGAGGGTGCCACGGTCAAGCATAACTCGGAACGAGTGGAGCTTGGCCGTGGGGCAACAGTCCGGATTCCAGCCACTGCCGCTGGTGCGAGATTCCTATCTCGCACCGACTCCGGCGGAAAGCCTTTCCCGTACCCTCGCAGGATAGGAATCCTGCGGAAGGAGGTGCGAGATGGGATTCTCGCACGAGCGGCTTTTGGCGTTCTGGCCGAACCCGGTGCGGCCCAGGCGATTCGCCCGTGTCCACGCGACCCTGTCACCGGCTCTTGCCGGCCTCCCTGGCCGCCAGAATGATGTCCTCCTGGACGCTCTTGGGGACGCGTTGGTAGCTGTCAAACTCCATCGTGAACGTCGCCTTGCCCTGCGACATGGAGCGGACATCCGTCGCATAGCCGAACATCCGTGCCAGCGGCACATGGGCCGAGACCGTCGTGAGAGGCCCAACGATCTCGGTGGCGCTTACGACACCGCGCCGCGACGACAAATCGCCGATGATCGCGCCCTGAAACTCGGACGGCGTCTCTACCTGAACCTTCATCATCGGCTCCAGCAGGACGGGCCTGCTCGCCAGAAACGCCTGCCTGAACGCGCTGCGGGCGCAGATTTGGAAGGCCATGTCGGAGGAGTCCACCGCGTGGCTGGTGCCGTCCTCGAGAATCATCCTGACGCCGATGATCTCGTAGCCCGCGAGCGGCCCTTTCGCCATGACCGACTGAAACCCCTTGTCCACCGACGGGATGAACTCGGTCGGGATGCGGCCGCCGACCACCTTGTTCTCGAACTCGTAGCGTTGCTCACAATCCTGCGGGAGCGGTTCGAGCCTGCCGATGACGTGGGCGTACTGTCCCGAACCGCCGGTCTGCTTCCGGTGCTTGTGATTGTACTCGACGGCCTGTGAGGGTGCTTCACGATAGCTCACCCGCGGCGCACCGACTTCCAACTCACACTTGTATTCCCGGCGGATGCGCTCGCAATACACGTCGAGATGCAGCTCGCCCATTCCGGAGATGATCGTCTCGCCGGTCTCCGGATCGCTCGACATGTGGAATGTCGGATCCTCTTTCGAGAAACGGTTCAGGGCCTTGGCCAGCTTGTCGCGATCGGTCGTCCTGGCCGTGGCGATGGCGAGCGATATGACGGGAGCCATCACGTGCATGGACTCCATCGTGTAGTTGACGGCCTCACCGCAGTAGGTGTCGCCGGATACGCAGTCGAGACCGATCACGGCCACAATGTCGCCAGCAACGGCGGAATCCACATCTTCACGCTGATCGGCGTGCATCCGCAGAATCCGCCCGAATCGGTGTGCCTTGCCCGTGCGGGTATTGACGTACTTCGTTCCGCGGGTTAGCCGGCCTTGATAGAGTCGAAGGTAGGTGAGTTGGCCGAAGGTCTCATCCACGAGCTTGAAGGCCAGTGCCACAAGCGGCGCATCCGGGGATGTATCGAGAACAGTCTCCGCTTCCTCGTTGTCCCGATCCAGCGCGAACACCTCGCGGTCAATCGGCGACGGCAGATAGCGGATGATCGCATCGAGCAGAAGCTGCACGCCCTTGTTCTTGTAGGCGGACCCCATCAGGACGGGCGTGAAGTCGTTGGCGAGGGCGCCCCGGCGGATGATGGTATGGACTAGCTCCTCGGGGACAGACTTGTCCTCCAGCATCATCTCCAGCAATTCATCGTCATAGAACGAGAGCGCATCGAGCATACCCGTTCGGGCATTCTTGGCTTCTTCCCGAAGCGCATCGGGAATGTCCGCCCACCGCACCTTCTCGCCATGTTCGCCATCGAAGTATGCCGCCCTCATACGGACAAGGTCGATGATGCCGCTCAAGTCGGCGCCGAGCCCGATCGGAAGCTGCAACTGAATGGTGGTGAGTCCCAACTTCTCCTCGAGCCCCCTGATGACGTTGACGGGATCCGCCCCCTGCCGATCTAGCTTGTTGATAAAGCTGATGCGCGGAATGCCGTATCGCTTCATTTGACGATCCACGGTGATCGACTGCGACTGCACGCCTGCGACGCCGCAGAGGACCATCACGGCCCCGTCGAGAATGCGGAGGGACCGTTCCACTTCGACGGTGAAATCGACGTGGCCCGGCGTATCGATGATGTTGATCGGCGAATGATCCCAGGTGACCTGTGTCGCCGCCGAGGTAATCGTGATTCCTCGCTCCTTCTCAAGCTCCATATGGTCCATAGTGGCGCCTTCGCCCCGGACCTCCTGGATCTTGTGGATGCGGCCCGCGTAGTACAGGATGCGTTCGGTCAAGGTTGTCTTGCCCGAATCGATGTGCGCGGAGATTCCGACATTGCGCAAATGGCTTAAGGGAGAGTCGGGCATCGCGTCACACGCTTCCTTCTGTTTACAGCCTTTCGATGTTGACAACTTTAATGCTCCGGCGCCTTGGCTGCGCCACCGTACCAACCAACAGTTTTCCCCAGCATCGGCTCGGCCTCTGCACAAGGTTCATGGCCGCGCCAGGTTTCCCACGGCCGCATCCGGAAGCCGCAAGCCTCCCGAGATCGGGCGCCCGCCGATCAGAGACGTCGGCGCGACGCGCTACGTGGGAGGTTGTTGTTGCGGAAGCCCCTCAATCGCGATGAAGCGGGACTGATCTCGCCAACCCCGACGGGTCGCAATCCACCGACCACAAGGTGATCTCTGGCAAGGACTCTTCGCGTGCTATGGGGTCGTGAGGCCCGCATCGCATCGAACGATGCCGAATCCGCCAGTATAGGCCCTCTGAATCTGATCGTCAATAGCTCCAATGGCCTTCCGGAAAGGAGGTCCCCCAAACGGTCAGAACCTCACGCGTGCAAACCGCGATACTCGGACCTGTGGGCACGCGCAAGGTGATTCCGAGAATCCTCTACGCCGGGAGAATGCCGTGGATGTTCGCTCATGGGCGGCGCGGGCTTGGGGCCGGTTCGGTGGCGAAAAGCTCGCTTCTTACAGATGAAGCTGGTTTACCGGCGCGTCGATACTGAGATAGCAGAGACGCGCCACTCGACCTCCGCGGATGGGCCGGGAAGGGGGTGGGTGAAGAGCGCGGACAACGACCGGGGGAAACAGGTGAGGCCGGTACTCCGACAGTCCTATCGGGGAACGCATGGATTGCAGTTCCGCACGACACTGCTCCTGACGTGCATCGTCATGGTGGCGACCGGTTTGACGGGTGTCACCTACCTGCGTCTTTCCTCGCAGATCGCATTCTCGCAAACGCGGCGACACGCCAAGGACCTGGCGAGTTCGCTCGCTGCCGCAGGCGCGGTGGCCGTCGAGCAGCGCGATCAGCGCGCGCTCCTGGCACTGGCCGAGTCCGTCGTTCCGCAGGGCGATCTCGCCTACGTCGTCTTCACTGACCAGGTCGGAGACATTCTGGCGGGACACCAACGCGGCGAGGGCCGGATCATGCCGCTTCTGCTGGCCGAAGGCGGCAGCAGGCTGTCGGTCGAGCCGATCGACCAACCCATGCTCAACTCATCCGGAGGCGTTTCGCACATCGACATCGTGCTTCCGATCACTTCCGAGTCGGCTCGAGAATCGCTCGACATGCCGCCCGCCACGATCGGTTACGTACGGTTGGGAGTCGGGCTCTCCGCCGCGGAAGCCAGCCTCGCGGACCTGATGCGCAAGGTCATCGGTTTGGCCATCGGCATCACGCTGCTCATGGTACCGCTTGGATACGAGGTGATTCGGAAAGTGGTGGGGCCGATCAACCGTCTGGCCGACGCAGCCGGGATGGTCGCTCGCGGGGACCTCACCGCCCGAGTCGAACTCAAATCGCGAACCGAAATCGGCAACCTGGCGAGGTCCTTTAACTCCATGGCCGACGAGTTGGCAAACTCCCACGGCAAGCTCGTGAAACTAAACGCCGAACTCGAGGACCGCGTAATGCAGCGGACGCGAGAGTTGGAGGAGGCCAACCGGCAACTGTCGGAGATGGCGGTCCGTGATTCGCTGACCGGCCTCTTTAACCGCCGCCACTTCAACAATCTCCTGACGCAACTCTTCGCCGAAGCCCGCCGGTACCAGACCGACCTCACCTGTATGATGTTGGATTTGGATAACTTCAAGCAAGCGAACGATTCGCTCGGACATCATACCGGCGATCAATTGCTCCAGATGGCCGCCCTCGCGATCGTCAAGACGATTCGTGAATCCGACGTGGCCGTCCGCTACGGCGGTGACGAGTTCGTCGTACTATTGCCTCAAACGTCCCCGGTCGACGCGCGCGCCTTGGCGGAGCGGCTGCTGAGACAATTCCGCACAGACCTCGTGAACGACATGCCCCAGGCCAACATCGTAACGCTCAGCATCGGGCTGGCCAGCCGGGAGAAGGACCAACCCAAGACCGCGGTCGATCTGGTGAACCTGGCCGACGAAGCGCTCTACCTCGCCAAAGCGGGCGGCAAGAACAGAATCACGGTCGTTCGCCCGGTTGCCGCCGGCGGCGTAGCTTGAGCTTGCCCGCCCCCGAGCACATCACGACAACGCGCGGACTGCCCCAGCGAGCCGGTCTGTCTCAAGTTGAATCACGTCAACTGTCCCGGCGGTGTGGTCGCTACGCGCGCTGCCGATTTCCGCCGCCCTTCGGCAAGCTCGATCGCCAGACGGATGGCCGCCTTCATCGATCCCGGGTCGGCCGCGTTCTTGCCGACGATGTCGTAGGCCGTCCCGTGATCCACGCTCGTGCGAATGATCGGCAGTCCGAGTGTCACGTTGACGGCACGGTCGAACGCCAGCAGTTTGACCGGAATGAGGGCCTGGTCGTGATACATGGCGACGACACCGTCGAACTCACCCTGTGCCGCTCGCCAGAACAACGTGTCGGCGGGGAACGGCCCCACCGCGTCGATATGGGCGTTGCGGGCCATTTCCATCGCCGGCTCAATCACACGGGTCTCCTCATCACCGAACCGACCGTGTTCTCCCGCATGTGGGTTTAGCCCTGCCACCGCGATCCGGGGACGCGATATGCCGTACCAATCTCGCAACGCCTGGTGCAAGAGATCGATCGGTTGGAAGACGAGCCCGATCGTGAAGGCATGTCGCAGGTCGAACAGCGCCACGTGAATGCTGGCAAGAGCCACGCGGAGCGGGCCGGCCGCGAACATCATCGTCACCCGGCTGGTCTTGCAACGGTCGGCTAACAACTCCGTGTGTCCGGCGTAGCGAAAGCCCGCCATGCCCCAGGCGGTCTTGTCAATCGGACCCGTAACGATCGCATCGATCCGGCGCTGTTGTGCGGCGGTAATAGCCTCATCGAGAAACCGCATCGATGCGCGGCCGGCCTCTGCCGTGGGTTTCCGCAACAGGCGGCCGTTGATCGGGCAATCGTCGAAGTCCGCGATGACGACGCCTTGTGGCGGAGAGGGGGGGGCGTTTCCCGCGGCGACGTCCACTTGTGGCATGCGCTTCCAGAACGGCAACAACTCTGCGAGATCAGAGGCGCACGCGATGTGCTCGTGCAGGCCGTACACGATGAAGTTCGCCCGTTCGCGGAGAGAGTGGTCCGCCAGGGCCTTGATCGCGACCTCAGCGCCGATCCCCGCCGGATCACCCATGGTGATCCCGATCGTGGGCACATCACGCGGACTGTCTTCCACCGGTCGCACGTCCTTCTCCAAGCGCCGTCGCTCACGCGCATCGAGGCCCTGCCGGGGACACGCGATGCCGGCGTTCCTCCGGCGGCTCGACCGCGAAGGTCCGCCGCGAATCCACACTACGTGAACCCGTGTTCCCTCAGCAAGTCGATCATGCCGCCCGGCCGGCCCGGTCCTCCGCCGGAACCGCTCAGCAAGCCAAGGTATTGTATGACCGTTCGGGAGATGATGTCTGTTTCGATGTTCACGCGTGAGCCGGTCCTCTTCTGCCCTAACGTCGTCTGCTCCAGCGTCGTCGGGATCAGGGCGACGCCGAATCGATCGTCGCGTACTTTGGTAATGGTGAGAGATATCCCGTCGATTGCCACGGAGCCCTTGGGAACCAATAGCGGTCGTGTCGCCGCATCCACCGAGAACCACCAGACCGACTCGCCCCCGGCCTCATCAATACCCATGACGGCGGCGATTGCGTCGATGTGCCCCTGCACGAAATGGCCGTCGATCGGGTCACCGGCGCGGAGGGCTTTCTGGAGGTTGACGCGGCCGCCGGTCCGCAGCTCTCCCAACGTCGTGCGCCGCAACGTCTCAGCGACGACGTCAAAACGCCCGTCGCGATCGTCGGCGTCGGTTAGCGTCAGACAGGCGCCGTCAACGGCCACGCTTGCCCCAGGCTTGATCTCCGTCCAATACCCCGGCGAGCGGACGACAAGCAAGCTCCCTCCCGCCGTGCGATCGCACGAACGGATTTCCCCAACGGCGTCGATGATTCCGCTAAACATGCGTGTGGGCCTGATCGGATTACCGGCAAACCAACGCTTATTCTAGACTGTTTTCGGTTGAGTGTGAACAGCGTCGGCGGGCGGAGGATGTTTGCATTCCGACCCAGGTGAGCGGCCACAGTTGAACAGTCGAAGAAAGAGCAACGCCCGGCTGGAATGACGGGGCACCGGTCAGCGTCAAGCCTTCCGGATATGCCTACCAACGTCTTGCGCCAATACCGGCACACGACCGGCTCGCTCCAGCGCCGCCACCCGAATGAAGTCGGACATTCCCTGGAAGCCGATACGCTGAGCCGCTCCGACGAGCACGAACTTCTCCTCCGGCGTGAGACGGACATTGACTTGCTCGGTTCGGGCCGATGACTCTGGCGGGTGCCGGCCAAGCTCGATCATGTGGGCAACAGCCCCGATCAAGGCTTCGACGGTGGATTCGACGCACGCATCGGGCGTGTCTCCCTCCCCGAACACGGTCGGCAATTCGACGGAACTCCCGATCCACGAGCCGTCTTCATCGCGATCGAGCAGAATGCGGTAGCCCGACGCAATGGCTTCCGCCCGAGCCAGGATGTCCGGATCGAATGGGCGATCGATCGCATCCCTACTCGCCTTCGTCGTCCCGGCGGATGGACTTATCACGCCTTTTCGCTTCTTCGATGACTTTTTGGAGGTTTTCGACATATCGCGCCTTCACCTTGCCTTGCTTCACCGGCACCGATATCGGCATGGCGCCTGGCTCTGTGAAGATGTGATGAGAACCGTCTATTCGAGTCAGTTCCCACCCATGCGACTCGAGCAGTTTTCTGAAAGACGCAAACCGTACAGGGCTGGGCATCTCGTCGCTCCATCAGTCCTGACAGTGTTGTCGGACATTTCTCAGTCTCCTTGTTT